>CAYMID010000006.1:26916-34247 GCA_964390625.1 uncultured Gammaproteobacteria bacterium
TGCGCTCTTTGACTTTTAATGTGCTTAGGGCTACTGAGTCTGGTTGGGAGGGTGATCCGACTGGTTGTGGATTAGCAAAATATAGTTTGACCACTGCGACGGGGCAGCCATTAGCCTTAAGTAGTAAACAAATTGGTGATGGTTCGGCAGTACAATTTGTACTCGGTTCACCATTGGTGGTAACAGGTTCAGTTACAGTGCAGTTACGAGCGAACGCTTTTTGGCCCGAAGCCATCAATCCGGCCAATGTCCAAAATTTACAAGGCTGCCGTTTTTTGCCAATTTTGGCAGACAATAATCTCGATTTGGTTGACGAAAAACAACAGTCAATCGTAGTGTCAGGCGGGCCTGTGTATGGTGCTCTGACTGAAATTGCAGTCGCCTTGCCACAAGTAAGTTGGGTGGGTGGTGCTTCGACTACGGTATTATCTACGGATGGTGACCAAATTACCCTAGCGCGATTAGCGATTACTAATCGCAGTGAACAAAATCAAACTGTGAATGTTGATTCGATCCCATTTTTAGTGCGTAGTAATGCGGTGGCAAGCGGGACGCTTGAGTTTAAGGTCGCCCCACGTAACGGTGAAGCGTACACCGAGACTTTGTTGCCCGAGGAGTGGCAGACCCAAAATACGGTATTGGCCCAGGCGGCTGGGGCAGGTGACTGGGTCGTGGCCCCAAATCAGACACTGGAATTGCAAATCTCGGTTCGTGGCCAGCTGACTGGACAACCAGGTTGGTTTGCCTGCACTTCGATCCCCGCTGATTCGGAATTGGGCTGGAATTTGGGCGAAACTACCCAAACTACCCCGGTTCGCTTGCCCGAAGTGTGTGTAGTCAAGCCGTAAACCACTATTTGACAAAATTACCTGGATATGGTAATATTTGACTATTACTGGTAGCTATAACATAGCTGCTTTTTTTATGGGTAAATTTTACTTGTTAATTATTGTCTTGTAAGTATGTCCGAAATTACTAAAGCAATTCAAATTTTGTGCGATGACAAGGGTTTGCAGTACGATACGGTGATGGAAGCGCTCGAAGCCGCTTTGGCCGCAGCGTATCGCAAAGACTTTGGCAACCGACAACAAAACATCAAGGTTAAGTTTGATGCCGAAACTGGCGACATGAAAGTGTGGGATGAGAAGGTAGTCGTGGCCGATATCCCAGCCGAAGAATTAGAAGCGGCTCAGGTTAAATTGGCCGAACGTCGCGAGGAGGCTCGCAAAGAAGGACGTGAACTGACTGATGAAGAGGCGACTGATTTGGTGCAGTTTAATCCAAAAACCGAAATGATGCTCACAGAAGCCAAGGAGCACAAAAAGAACGCTGAAGTTGGCGAAACATTGATTATTGATTTGCCAGTGCCAGGTGACTTTGGTCGCATGGCTGCACAAACTGCCAAACAAGTGATTATCCAAAAGATTCGCGAGGCCGAGCGCACTAGTGTGATGGCTGACTTCAAACAACAAGAAGGTACGATTGTGCATGGATTTGTACAACGTTTTGACCGCAGTGGCACGTTGATTATTGATTTGGGTAAAGTGACTGGGATTGTGCCACCAGAACACCAGATTCGCCGCGAACATTTTAAATTAGGCACACGTACCAAATTTTACGTGGTGTCAGTTGGTATGGGTGCGCGCGGCCCAGAGATCGTATTGTCGCGCGCTGACAAACGTATGGTCGAAGTAATTTTTGCCCAAGAAATCCCAGAAATTGCGAGTGGCGACGTACAGATTCGTGGAATCGCCCGTGATGCTGGAGGTCGTTCCAAAGTAGCGGTTTCGACCGAGGACGAAGGGATTGACCCAATCGGCGCTTGTATTGGTCAGCGCGGTAGCCGCATCACTACCATTATCGAAGAGCTGGGTGGTGAAAAAGTGGATATTATTCAATACAGTCCAGATGCCGTGGCTTACATTAAGCAGGCCCTGGCTCCAGCCAAAGTAAGTGAGGTAGTTTTGGATGAAGCTGACAAAACCGCTGTGGCACAGGTGGTTCCTGATCAATTCTCTTTGGCCATTGGTCGTGAAGGCCAAAACGTTCGTTTGGCCTCGGACCTGACTGGTTGGAAAATTACCGTTCAGGAAATTGGCGGCAGTGGTTTAAGTACTGATGGCGAAAACGAATTACCAGCAGTAACTGAAACTGCGCCAGAAATTGCAGCTGAATAATTTGTATGCAAGCACTATTCCAAGCAGCAATTTACCAACCAATTTTTAATTTGTTGGTTGGTCTATACAACATCATTCCGGACATGGGTGTGGTGATTGCCGTGGTCACTTTGTTTATCAAGTTGGTGCTTTGGCCTTTAACCGCTTCTTCGATCAAGGCACAAAAAGCCATGTCCGAATTACAGCCAAAATTAGAAGAGTTAAAAATTAAATTTAAAGATGACCAACAGCAGTTGGCCCAAGAAACCATGCGGATTTACAAGGAAAACAAGGTAAATCCATTTGGTTCGTGCTTACCACTGTTGATTCAGTTGCCAATTTTCTTGGCATTGTACTGGGCGTTAAGTGCTGGTCTGTCCTCGCAAAATTTTGATTTGTTGTATTCGTTTGTCAAGAATCCAGGCACGATTAATACTGTTTCGTTGGGTTTGTTTAATTTGAATAATGCTAGTTATGTATTGGCAATCTTGGCTGGCGCTGCCCAGTTTTGGCAGGCCAAGATGTTAATTCATCGCAAACCACCACAGGCCGCTGGCGAAGGTGGCAAAGACGAAAGCATGGCTGCCATGATGAATAAACAAATGCTGTACATGATGCCATTGTTAACTGTAATCATTGGTTTTAAACTGCCAAGTGGGTTAGCACTCTATTGGTTTATTTCAACCGTTTTAACGGTGTTGCAGCAAAAAATTCTCTTTAAAAAGAAATAACCGGCTTTGGCCGGTTTTTCTTTTGGACGTGGTTACGGTACACTAGAGGCCTATGCGTACGTTGGCCGAATCGATTATTGATACTCTTGCGTTTTTCGCAATTTTTGATTGGCCATTAACTTCGACCGAAGTGTACCAATGGCTGTGGCAGCCGCCAGCAAATACCACGCCAAGTGCAGTTTTGTTGACGCTGGCAGATTTAGCGAATAGACAGGTTATTGAAACTGGTGGGGGATATTTTTGTTTGTCTGGGATCGAGGCAGCCCTGGAGCGGCGGCGTGGAGCCCACTGGTTGGTGGAACATAAAATGCAGCGTGCCCGTCGCGCTTTGTGGTGGACAACGTGGGTGCCATTTTTACGTGCCGTATTTATTTGTAATACCGTTGCATTTGGTTGGCCGCGAGCCCAGAGTGACATTGATGTGTTCGTAGTGGTTAAACGCGGTCGATTGTGGCTTACGCGTGCTTTATTTACTGGTGCGATTGCATTATCAGGGTATCGACGTCATGGACAAAAAGTGGCCGATCGGGTGTGTTTGAGTTTTTATATTACCGATGATGTGCTAGATTTGGAGCCAGTGAAAAAAAGTGTCGAAGATGTGTTGTTAACGTATTGGGTGTTATTTTTACACCCACTGTATGATCCAGAACAGTTGGCCCACACAATTCGTTTGGCTAATCAGTGGGCCGTAAACACCGTGCCCATGGCACCGTCTGACACCACTGTGCACCCTTATGCGCCGCACTATTATTTTGAGAAAATTAAAAAAATGTTAGCCCAAATGTTGGGTGGTTCAGTTGGGGATTATGCCAATTATTGGGCTGGCGTGTGGCAAAAACAAAAAATGCAGCGCAATCACGAGAGTGTACAAAATTATCCAGATAGTCGGGTGGTGGTTTCGGATACAATGTTGAAATTTCACGAAAATGATCGTCGGGATTTGTATCGCGAACAGTGGAATACGCACCGCGCCGCGGCCAAAGCACGTTTATGAAAAAATATTTGGAATACGCATTTTTAGGGTGGTTGGCATTGGTGCCGTGGGGCACGGTGTTGATTTGGCGTGAGGCCGTGATTGAATATAATAAGGGATTGTTGTTTGGTACCGAGATTTTGTTTTGGGTTTTGTTTGCGTGGGGTTTAGCAGGACAGTATATCACCCGACCTAGGTTGAATTGGTATGCATATGCTGCGTTGTTTTTTTTGGTCATAAATAGTTATGTGGCACATGATCGGTGGCTGGGTTTGCAGAGTGCGCGCTATTTGCTGTTGGCCGTGGCAGTAGTGTGGATGTTGAGTAAAAGTACAACTTCAATTCAAGCAGTGGTACGGTCATTTGCCTTGGGGCTGGTACCAGCAATTGGTTTGGGGTTGGTGCAGTTTTTTGCCCAAACAACGTGGTCGTCACAGTGGTTTGGCTTGGCACAACACTTGGCTTGGCAGCCAGGCACTAGTGTGGTGGTTGGTGATTTTGGGCGCTGGCTGCGGGCGTATGGGCCATTTCCACACCCAAATATATTTGGTGGATACATGGTATTGGGATTGTTAATGTCTGCGCTCGGTGTAAAAAATGGTCGGGCCGAAAAATATTGGCTAGCGATGGCTGGGTTGGCTAGTGCAGGCTTGGTATTTAGTTTTAGCCGCAGTGCGTGGCTGGGATTCGTGGTCGCGGTGGTGGTTGGGTGGCAGTGGTTTAAGGATGAGTCACTGCGTTTATGGTGGGCGGTGGTGAGCCTAACTTTGGTAATTGGGGTGGGGTCGGTTTGGCCGTTGGTGGTAGGCCGCACCCAAGTGGTTGGTGCGTATGAACAGCAGTCAGTGAGCGAGCGGGTCAGTGGCTGGTACGAGGCCGTAGCCGTGTGGCGCTCGCGGCCACTGGTGGGGGTGGGGTTGGGGAATTATACGGTTGCTTTGTCGGCTCAGTTTCCAGGACTAGCCCCCTGGGCCTACCAACCGGTTCATAATATCGGGCTGCTGGCGCTGGCTGAATTAGGGGTGGTAGGGATACTGCTGCTGGCTGGGGTTATTTGGGGCGTGAGGCGCCATTTGCGTGGGCTGTGGTGGGTGGCCCCAATCTTAATTATTGGCTTATTTGACCACTATTTTTTGACCCTGTACCCTGGCTGGGTGCTACTAGGAGTGTGGGTAGGTATTTGGACAAAATTTGTACACAGGTAATCCACTGGTTATCCCCGTGGTGGGTTTTTCGCCTTAACCTAGCCAAGTTGACTAAAGCCAAAAACTCCCGTATAGTAACTAAAGCGTTAAAGAACCCACGCTTGGTAATAGGCACGAATTGTACGCCAAGGGAGCCCGTGTTACTGACAGGCATCACGGTCTCATACCGGTCGTCTATTTGAGCTTATTACCGAGCCTGGGTTTTTTGTTAGGCGAGGTCTTGACAAGAAAAAAAACTCATGTAAAAATGTCTTTATCACTCTCGCGTGGGGAGTGATAAATATCCTAATTTTTTACTTATTATATGCAGATTAAACCACTCGACGACCACATTGTGGTTAAGTTGGTTAAGGAGGAAGAAGTAACTGCGTCAGGTATCGTCCTACCAGATACGGTGGATAAGGAAAAAAAGGCCGAAGGCGAAGTAGTGGCGATTGGTCCGGGCAAACTACTCGACAGTGGTGCCCGCGCCGCTATGGAAGTAAAAGTTGGTGATCGCGTGCTCATCAAAAAGTGGGGTGGCGACGAAGTGGAAGTTGACCGTCAAGAGTACAAAATTGTCGCACAGAGCGATGTGTTAGCAGTGTTGGAAAAATAATTTCACTTTAAAATTACTATGGCTAAACAAATTGTTTTTGATAACGAAGCACGCGCCGCGTTGGTGCGTGGTGTAGACATGCTCGCTAATACTGTTAAGGTGACGCTTGGGCCAAAGGGTCGTAACGTAGTACTCGACAAGGGTTATGGCGCACCAACAATTACCAAAGACGGTGTGTCTGTGGCCAAAGAAATTGAACTCGAAGATAAGGTTGAAAATATTGGCGTGGAATTGGTCAAAGAAGTGGCCAGCAAAACCAATGACATTGTGGGCGATGGCACCACTACGGCCACCGTGCTTGCACAGGCAATTGTCAAAGAGGGGATGAAGAACGTGACCGCAGGCGCTAATCCAGTGGCTCTTAACCGCGGTTTGCACAAAGCGACCGAGGCAATTGTAAAAGCGTTGCGCGAAGAAATTGCTAAGCCAGTAGAAGCAAATGCGATTGCGCAAGTGGCGGCGATTTCGGCCAATGACAAAGAAATTGGCGAGAAAATAGCAGCCGCAATGCACGAGGTTGGTGAAGACGGGGTAATTACGGTTGAAGAATCGCCATCGTTTGGCATGGAAATTGAAACCGTAAAAGGGATGCGCTTTGATAAGGGCTATGTGTCTGCCTACATGGTTACCAACGCTGACCGCATGGAGGCTGAATATCAAGATGCACTGGTTTTGATTACTGATAAAAAGATTTCGGCCATTGATGACATTTTGCCAACCCTCGAAAAAGTAGCTCAATCAGGTCGCAAGGAATTGGTGATTATTGCTGATGATGTCGATGGTCAAGCCTTGGCTACTTTGGTGCTTAACAAATTGCGCGGGACCTTTAATGTCTTGGCAGTTAAAGCTCCAGGCTTTGGTGATCGTCGCAAGGAAATGTTGCAGGATATTGCAGTGCTAACTGGTGCGCGCGTGATTACCGAAGATATTGGTTTGAAGCTTGAGAACACCACCCTCGAAGATTTGGGTCGCGCCCGCAAAGTAATTGCGACCAAGGAACACACCACGATTGTCGAAGGCAAGGGTGATGTGACAGCGGTAAAAGACCGCGTGGCGCAAATTAAGAAGTTGATTGAACAAACTGATTCAGACTTTGATCGTGAAAAATTACAGGAACGTTTGGCCAAATTGGCCGGTGGTGTGGCTGTGATTCGCGTGGGTGCGGCGACTGAAACGGAAATGAAAGAAGTTAAACACCGTATTGAAGACGCTGTCGGTGCTACCAAGGCCGCGGTGGAAGAAGGCGTCGTGCCAGGCGGTGGGGTAGCCTTGATCCGTGCGGTAAAAGCCCTGGACAGTTTGCAGTTAGCAGATGGTGAAGAGCAGGTGGCTGTTGCCATTTTGCGTCGCGCTCTGGAAGAACCACTCCGAGTAATTGCCAAGAACGCGGGTTACGAACCGGCCGTAGTTGCTGACGAAGTTAAAAAGTCTAGTGGAAATCAAGGCTTTAACGCCGCAACGGGCGAATACGTTGACATGGTCAAGGCCGGTATTATTGACCCGGCCAAAGTAACGCGCACTGCCCTAGAAAATGCCGTGTCGATCGCTGGTATGTTCTTGACCACCGAAGCCGTGGTGACAGACTTGCCTAAGAAAGATGATGCTGCCCCTGCTGGCATGCCAGGCATGGGCATGGGTGGTATGGGTGGTGGCATGGGGATGATGTAA
>CAYMID010000006.1:34347-37558 GCA_964390625.1 uncultured Gammaproteobacteria bacterium
AAAATTACCGAAACTATCCGGGTTTTGAATATCGCGGCCAAACGTGCCGAAATGGCAGATTTAGAAACGCACATGCAAGCGCCTGATTTTTGGTCACAGCCTGAAAAGGCGAGTGTGGTGGCGCGCAATTTTGAAGCACTCAAAGAAGAGGTCGAAGGTTGGGAAAAATTACACTCTAATGTCAATGAACTCGTTCATTTGTCAGAAGAACTGGTAAACAATCCTGACACGGAAATGAGTGTCGAGGTTGAGAAGCAAACTCAAGAATTGCAGGCTGAATTTGCGCGTCGTGAATTTTTCTTATTATTTTCGGGCAAGCACGATGCTAAAAATGCAATTGTCTCGTTCCACGCTGGTTCGGGTGGTACTGAAGCGCAAGATTGGACCGAAATGCTCGTGCGTATGGTTTCCCGCTTTGCCGAACACAAGGGCTGGAAAGTCGAATTGCTCGAAGAAACACGTGGTAGTGAGGCGGGAATTAAATCAGCCTTGTTTCGCATTAGTGGGCGTTACGCGTATGGGCATTTGCAATCCGAACACGGCACACATCGCTTGGTGCGCATTTCGCCCTTTGATGCCGAACAAATGCGCCACACTTCATTTTCACTCATCGAAGTTATTCCCGAAATTGAATCAATCGACACGGTGATCGACCCCAAAGATTTGCGCATTGATACCTTTATGTCTGGTGGTAAGGGTGGCCAAAGTGTTAACACCACGTATTCGGCCGTGCGCATTGTCCACATTCCAACGGGTGTGACGGTACAGTGCCAAAACGAGCGTTCGCAGCAGCAAAACAAAGAAACCGCGTTGCGTGTTTTGGCTGGTAAATTACAAAAAATGCAGGAGGACAAAGAGGCAGTCGAACGTGCGGCTTTGCGGGGCGAGTTCAAGAGTCCAGAGTGGGGAAGCCAAATTCGATCGTATGTTTTGCAGCCATACCGTATGGTCAAAGATTTGCGTACACGCCACGAAACCGCCGATACTGACGCCGTTTTAAACGGTGAGTTAGGCCCGTTTGTCGAGGCCTATTTACGCTGGGTGGCCGAGGGCCGTCCGGATCGCAAAGGTGCAGGTAATGAAGACTAATGGTATAATTGATCTATTCTTTTTTATATTATGAAAAAAATTTTCGCCATCGCTTTGTCCGTATCAGTATTGTTCCCACTTGTGACTACGGCCGCACAACCAACTGCGAGTACCATTATTCGCCAAAGCCTCCGTTCCTGGGGCACAAAAACCACTGAACGTGGTCAAGCCATTAACGTAAGGGTGGCCGTGGATTACCAAAAAAATTATTACGACAAAAAGAAGGCACCTGACCAATACGTATTACGTCTCCAAAGTAATTCGACAGATTTTCCGATAAATGAATTGCAGAGTAATTCGGAAATTACCTACTCCTTGCCAAAGTTATTGGTAAAGAGTGAAGGTCAAACAATCGTTGACGCAACCAATGCTTTTTCGGCTGACGCACGCGTTTTTCCCGTTGAAAAAGCGATCTATGTTCGTCTAAACAGCTTGGACCGCAAGGCCGCTGATTTTTTGGCGGAAATTGGTTTTCAAACTGACCCAATCATTAACCAGTGGATTAAATTTACGCTCGATGACACCAAAGATTTGTTAGGCAGTGGCGAAGCTTCGGCCCTGTCTTTGGATACACTTACAGACAAACAAGAATTGGCGGAATTGCGGGCCTGGTATTTAGCCAATGAAATTAAATACGGCGCACCAGTGATTGTGTCGAGTAATGGTCGTATCACCAAAAATGCGGCCGGTGAAAAAATTCAGACCGTGCGGGTAGTGCCAAATGCCCGGTGGTATGGACCACTTGAGGCCTTGCTAGTAAAAGAATACAAGAAAAATAATCCAGAGGCGACCGCGGCCGAAGTGCGCGCGTATCAAAAAGAGTTTAAAGCTGACTTGCTTAAATTTAAGCAGGCAATGACCAAGGTAAACGTGCAGGTAACCGTAAATTTAACTACTGCTAAAATTGTGGGGGTGGGTGTGGTGTTTAAAGATAGTCGAATTGCGTATCGCACTGATTATAAATATGTAAGAGGCAAGGACGTGTCGAAAAAAGTGGCTGAAGGTCGCGAGAGTATTGCCGTGAGTGGTGGTGTGTCGTGGGCCCCAGCTGTTAGCGCTGCCCTGGGTGAACCTAAGACTGCACTAACTCCAGAAGCAGCCTGGAATTTGATTAGTCCAGCATCAACTTCAACTTTTTCAACAGACCGTAATGAGTCTGAACTAAATTAGTATTCATGAAACTGTCCTGGAGCCACCGCCTATTTTTACAGGTTAATCAGTGGGTCGGTTCGTCGCGGGCCTACGATGTGGTAGTGCGGTTCTGGGCCGAGTACGCGATTTTTGCAATGGCCGTTGGGGTGGCAGGGTATTTATTGTGGTCAAATCGCGTGACCGCAATCACAGTGGTGTTGGTAACTTTGCCATTGGCGTGGGTGGTTGGAATGGCGATTGGTTGGCTAATTGCCTGGGCCTATCCACACCCCCGGCCTGTGGTCGAGCTGCCCCAAACACGGCAAATTATTGTGCCGCTAAGCACGTGGAAGTCATTGCCGAGTGACCATGCTTTTTCGGCTTGGTTACTGGTCTGGGGGGCAGTGATGGGGTCGGCACCTGGGGCGGCCTGGTGGCCTTTACTAGGATTTGGGCTAAGTGCCACCGGCATTTCAGCCGCCCGTGTTTTGGCTGGGGTTCATTACCCCCGGGATATCATTTGGGGGTTTATTTTGGCTGGGGTTGTCGCCCTGGCGTTTTTCGGGTAAAGTTAACCTACTATGCAAACTATAATTTTTGCTGGTGGCGCAGGGACCCGGTTGTGGCCCCTGAGTCGCCGCCGCACCCCCAAACAATTTGAAAAACTCAAAGATGATCAATCCACTCTAGAAATGGCCGTGGCGCGCATTCGCCCGTTGGGTTTAGGCACAGTGTACATAGCCACTCAAGTCGAGTACGAACCAATTGTGCGCGAGCAATTACCAGAGATTCCAGCGGATCACATAATGGTAGAGCCGGCCCGGCGCGATTTGGCCGCTGCGGTTGGTTTGGCTTTATTCCGCCTTAAGGCACAAGGAGCAAGTGGTCCGACCGCAATTTTGTGGGCCGACCATTTTATGGATCACCCGGATAATTTTTTAGCGGCTCTTAGGCAAGGCGAAGCCTTGGTTACCAAGAATCCACAACAATT
>CAYMID010000007.1:0-22649 GCA_964390625.1 uncultured Gammaproteobacteria bacterium
ATGTAGGTGCGGAGGGCATCGGCGCCATATTGGTCAACCATTTCGTCTGGATTCACGACATTTCCCTTGGATTTGCTCATCTTTTCACCACCTTTGGCCAAAATCATGCCGTGACTGGTACGCTTTTTGTATGGTTCAAGTGTTGGCACTACGCCAATGTCGAACAAAAATTGATTCCAGAAACGCGAGTACAACAAGTGCAGCACAGTATGTTCCATACCGCCATTGTACCAATCAACTGGTGTCCAGTACTTCAACGCCTCCTTGCTAGCCAATTCTTTATCATTCTTTGGGTCAGTGTAGCGCAAGAAATACCAACTCGAACCAGCCCAATTTGGCATGGTGTCTGTTTCGCGACGCGCTGGCCCACCACATTGTGGGCAAGTAGTATTCACCCACTCTGTAATGGCCGCCAATGGCGATTCGCCCGTGTCAGTTGGTAAATATTTTTCCACCTCTGGCAACGTTAGTGGCAATTGATCTACGGGCAATGGCACCCAACCCGCACATTTTTCACAATGCACGAGTGGAATTGGCTCGCCCCAATAACGCTGGCGCGAGAACACCCAGTCGCGGAGTTTATACTGCACTTTGCGTTGACCAATCCCCTTTTCCTCGAGCCAGGAAATTATTTTTTCCTTGGCCTCAGCGGTAGTTAGGCCGTTCAAAAATTCAGATTCAACCGACACGCCAGTATCAATAAAAACAGACGGCTTGTGGTGTTGTAGCAAAATTTCCCACTCACCAGTTTGTTGTGGATTTTTTGCAAATAGATCCTTTGCTTCGTCAATTGTAACCCATTTATATTCAAACCTGTCAACATCTTCCTCTGAATTGACAACATCCTGTTCATCATTTAACAACTTAACAACAAAACCAATCCTCTCATACCGAACTTCCTTTTTGCTGCTTCCGGTAATTATATTTGAAAAACTTGAACCAATTTTTGATTCAATTTCAAAATTACGATATCCAGTTTCTTCTTTAAATTCACGAGAAAGCACTTCCTGAAGTGTTTCTCCATCGTGTCTAGTGCCCCCCGGAAGACGATGGTGAAGCTCTTTTTTATCCCATTGAATCAAGTAATTACCGTTTAAATCCTGCACAACAGCATAAACACCGACTCTTTTTTCTGGTTTTTTCCAATGTGCCCCGACTTCAGCTGCGACCACCTTTCTAATTGGTAAACCAAACTTTTTTGCAAACTCCCAATCGCGCTCATCATGCGCTGGCACCGCCATAATTGCACCCGCACCATACCCGCCGAGCACATAATCGGCCACAAACAGTGGGATTTGTTCGCCAGTGGCTGGATTAATTGCTTTTACCCCACGCAACTCCACGCCGGTTTTTTCTTTATCAAGCGCGCTGCGTTCAATATCGGTCTTGTGTTTTGCTGCCTCAACATACGCCACTACTTCGCTTTTATTTTCAAGCACATCGTGATTGTTGTCGGTGGCCAAAGTCACCCACAAATGTTCGGGGGCAAGCACCAGATATGTTGCGCCAAAAAGCGTGTCAGGACGAGTGGTAAATACGGTGATTTTAGCTTTTTCGCCATTAGGACCACGGCGGTCGTTATCAGCGGGATTTTTGGTAAAAAATAATTCAAACTCAATCTCCGCCCCTTCGCTGCGCCCAATCCAATTCTCCTGCTGCGTGCGCGCCCGCGAAATATAATCAACCTCGTTTAAACCTGCGAGTAATTTATCCGCGTATTTGGTAATCGCGAGCATCCATTGTTCTTTGTTGCGCTTTTCAACCGGATTACCACAACGTTCACAGCAACCATCAACAACTTCTTCGTTGGCTAAACCAATTTTATCCTTTGGACACCAGTTAATTGGCTGGTTGGTTTTGTACGCTAAACCCTGCTTGTATAATTGCAAAAAAATCCACTGCGTCCATTTATAATACTCTGGTTCGCTCGTCGTGACCGCGCGCGACCAGTCAAAGCCAAAACCCAACGCTTTGAGCTGGCGTGTAAATGTGGCAATGTTTTCGTCAGTAATTTCTTTGGGCGGTCGACCAGTCTTGATGGCAAAATTTTCGGTTGGCAACCCAAATGAATCAAACCCAATTGGAAACAACACGTTTTTGCCATTCATGCGGTGGTAGCGTGTAATCACATCCATGGCCGTGTTGGAACGTGGGTGTCCAACATGCAAACCAGCGCCCGATGGATACGGGAACTCAATTAAACCAAAAAACTTCTCACGACTGGGGTCAGTCTCAGCCCGGTACGTTTGATGTTCGTCCCAGTATTGTTGCCATTTCGGTTCAATTGCTTTTGGGTCGTATTTGGTCATAATAAATGAGAATATATCCCATCTTACCGTCTAAAAATCAAAAAAGCAAGGTCGTTTTACCTTGCTTTTTGGTTTACTCACCCCATTTAAGGCCTAATTCTTTAGCTTCGGTCTCGGTTAACATGCACCACGAGCCCAACCTTTTACCCTGACTATCGTAAGCAGCCCCTTCACTCGGAACCCAAGTACGCTTTCTTTCGCCTTCGCGTACTTTTAGTTCTTTTGGGGGGTGTTGTTCGCCCTCGGTAAACTTTTGTCCACCACGGCCAGGTGTAACTGGTTCAACTGGCGGAATCAAGCCTTTACCAAATCCTGGAGGAGGAGAACTAATTTCAGACATACAAAATTATTAAACCAAACCGCGTAACTGCATAGCCTCGCCGACACGCCCTAAGGCCGAGACAAAGGCGGCCGTGCGCAAATCAATCTGGTGTTTTTCTTTAACTGCCCAAACTTCGGTAAACGCCGTGATCATTATTTTGGCCAATTTTTGCGCCACCTCGTCCTCGGTCCAGTAATAATTGGCAGCATTTTGCACTTGCTCAAAATAACTAACAGTCACCCCACCTGCATTGGCCAAAATGTCGGGCAACACGATCACACCGTTTTTGAACAAAATAGCATCGGCCTCGGGCGTGGTTGGACCATTAGCCAGCTCAACAACCATTTTGGCTTTGACGCGCGGTGCATTGTCCTGGGTAATCTGATTTTCGAGTGCGGCTGGCACCAAAATATCCACGGGCAATTCCAGTAATTCTTCGTTAGTAATGGTTTGTGTACCTACAAAACCCTCAACTTTACCAGTCTTTGCTTTGTGCGCATCAAGCGCAGTCACATCAAAGCCAGTTTCGCTTTTAATGCCGCCTTTTGAATCACTGGTGGCTACAATTTGAAAACCGGCGGCACTAAGCAGCTCCGCCATGTGGGCGCCAGCATTACCAAAGCCTTGAATCGCGACCGTGGTTTTACTTGCCTCCCAACCCATTTTTTTCACAGCTTCCAGAAGCACAAACACACCACCTTGTGCCGTCGCTTTGTCGCGCCCACGCGAACCACCGAGCGCAAGCGGCTTGCCGGTAATCATGCCCGGTGCATGTTCACCGACCAATTTCTCGTATTCATCGAGCATCCAGGCCATAATTTGGCCATTCGTATACACATCGGGTGCTGGTACATCTTTGGTTGGCCCTAGGTGTTGATACAGTTCACGTACATAACCGCGTGACAAGCGCTCGAGCTCGCCCTCGGATAATTCTTTTGGATTCACAATAATGCCACCCTTGCCACCGCCAAGTGGCAATCCAACAACTGCGCACTTCATGGTCATCCAAAAAGACAGGGCCTTCACCTCGTCCTCGGTCACATTCCAGTGATAGCGGATACCCCCTTTATACGGTCCAAGTGCGTCGTTATACTGGCTACGCCACCCCATAAACGTTTTAGTAGAGCCATCATCCATAATCACGGGAATAGTGGCAACGTGCACGTGTTTTGGGGTTTTTAAAGCAGCGTGCACACGTGCATCCAAATTCATCACGGCAGCAGCGCGATCCAACTGAGTTAGGGCATTTTCAAATGGATTATTCATATATTTATAGATATAGAAGTAGTGTACTCGCTGTGGCCAAATAGTCAAGAAATTGCTACACTCCAGACATTATGCCCAAAATCATCAAAATAAAAGTAACACCGCGTGGTAGTGTGACAGAAATTATTGGCACACTACCCGATGGTACACTGCGCGTGAAATTAGCCGCCCCGCCCGTTGATGGTGCCGCCAATGAGGCACTCATTAAATTTCTCAGCAAAGAATGGGATATTCCGCGCTCTAAAATTCAAATTAAAAGCGGCCACACGGGCCGCTTAAAAACGATTGTGATTGAAGATTAGAAATGCTTCTCGACCGCTGCGCGCAACTTGTCTTTGGTCATACTACCTACCAAGGTTTCGACCACTTGACCATTTTTGAACACCAAAAACGTTGGGATACTCATGATGCGGTATTTACCTGGTGTTTCGTTTTCATCGACATTCATTTTGCCAACCGTAATTTTGTGACTATCCCACTCGTTGGCTAACTCTTCGACAATCGGACCCATCATTTGGCAAGGGCCACACCATGGTGCCCAAAAATCAACTAACACAGGGGTTTTTGCTTCCAAAACTTCGGCCTGAAAATTAGCATCGGTCAAAACAAGCTCTGACATATGAAATAATTAGGATTAGTTAAAGATAATTTTGCGCGCTTTGGACTCTTCATGGAAGACTTCGAGGATGTCATCGACTTCGATTTTTTCCTTGAGTTCGATTTGGATACCACACTCAGTGCCTTCGACCACGTCTTTGACTTCTTGTTGCCCGATTTTGCAGGCCAAGACTGTACCAACTTCGATGACCAGGCCACCGCGCAAAACACGGACCTTTTCATTTTTTTGAACCTTGCCGTCCAGCACACGGCCACCGACAATCGTGGTTTTGCGTTCGCGGCGGAACACGGCTAATACTTTGAGACGGCCCAATTCAGTAATGATTTTTTCTTTATCAAGCATGCCTTCTAGTTGCTCTTTGACCCAATTGATGAAATCGTAAATAACACTATACGACAAGAATTTGATTTCCTTGTTACGCATGGTTTCTTCGGCGGTTGGAGTTGGGCGAACGTTAAAACCAATTACAGTTGCACCAGCGGCTTCGGCTTTGGCAACATCGGCTTCGGTAATGTTACCAAGCCCTTTACCAACAACCTGCACACCAACTTCATCGTGACGAATTTTGGCCAGCGAGGTAACAATGGCTTCGAGTGAACCAAGTACGTCTGCCTTAACCACCACGTTAAGCATTTTCTTTTTTTCGTCAGAATCCATGGAACCGGTTTCGAGTGATAAATCTTTTTCTGCACCAGTTTGTTGCGAACGTTTTTGTTTAACGTCAATTTCAGTGGCAGTATCAGCTTTGCTAACATCTAAAATGTCGCCAACTTCTGGGGCTACTTTAAAGCCCATAATCTGGACTGGCATGGATGGTGTAGCAATTTCAATACTATCGCCACGGTAATTTTTCATGGCACGCACTTTGCCATAAATTTCGCCGTTCACAACGAGCTTGTCAGTCGCATGCAAGGTTCCGGCCTGCACCAAAATAGTCGCTACTGGCCCCATACCCTTGTTGACGTGTGACTCAATAATTGTACCCACAGCTGGTACACTCGCATCGGCCTTGATCTTATCGGCATTAACGTCAGCCACTAACAACAAGACATCGAGAAGCTTATCAATATTTACGTTATTCTTGGCCGAAATACCAACGACCGGTGTTTCGCCTCCCCATTCTTCGGGAATAATGCCGTGCTGTGACAAATCACTTTTGACACGATCTAAATCAGCCGCTTCTTTGTCGATTTTATTAATCGCCACCACAAATGGCAGCTTGGCTGCTTTGATAATATTAATTGCTTCTACGGTTTGTGGCTTGACACTATCATCGGCAGCCACAATCAAAATTGCAATGTCAGCTACCTTGGCGCCACGACTACGCATCATCGAAAAGGCTTCGTGGCCTGGAGTATCAATAAAAGTAATTGCGCGTTCAGCCTGAGTTTTTGGATCTTTCCACACGGTTTGGTAAGCACCAATGTGCTGAGTAATGCCGCCGGCTTCTTTGGCAATAATATTGGTGGAACGAATAGTGTCGAGTAATTTGGTTTTGCCATGATCAACGTGGCCCATGACTACGATGACTGGTGGACGGGTTTGACCCTGTTCAGCTGAGCGGGCCAAAGTTTCGGCCAGGTCTTCCTCGTGGGCAGTGGTTATTGGTGCAGCAACTTCGGCATCACTGGATTCAACGCGGAAACCAAGCTCTTCAGCCAAAATAGTAGCCGTTTCAGGGTCAATATTTTGGTTTTGGTTAGCCAAAATACCGTTTTTCATGAGCTCCATAAGGACTTGAGCCACTGGCAACTTCATTTGGTCAGCCAAATCACGAACAGTAATTAAGCCATTAACCACCACGGTCTGACCTGATTCTTGACGCAAGGCACGTTCTTTTTTCTTGGCTTCCTCTTGCTCACGACGACGTTTTTCGTCCAAATCACGACGGATAAAGCGCCAACGACGGGAAATTTGCTCGGCCACACGATCATCGACCTTCACGGCGCGAGCACCAATGTCAAAGCCGTACTGTGGCAAAACATCCAGTAATTCCTTGGTGTTGACGCGAAGTTGGCGGGCGAGTTCGGTTACATTCATAGTGAGCGCAGTATACGGGAATAAGGAGGTAAAGTCAATATTAACGCAAAACCCCGACAGAGTCGGGGTCTCGGCGTCAACGCAGCTTATTTAGCCGCAAATTTATCAGCGTAAAGCTGTTGGGAACGGGTCACGGCTTCGCGAGCTTCGGTCGCGCCTTTAAAGCCACCAACGGTCACAGTTTTTCCCTGAATCTGCTTGTAAGTTTCAAAAAAATGCTGCATTACCTTGAGGGTGTGTGGATTGATATCAGCCAAGTCATTGACGTTTTTCCAACGTGGATCAGAGACCGGTACCGCAATAACCTTGTCATCAGCCTCACCGCTGTCGATCATGCTCATAATTGCCACTGGACGTACGTTTACCAAAATGCCGACTGGCAGTGGTTCAGTGGTCAAAACCACCACATCGAGTGCATCACCATCGTCCCACAGGGTTTGTGGTACAAATCCATAATCAAATGGGTAGGTCTGGCCAGAGTGCATCACGCGGTCAAGCGCAATCAAACCAGTTTCTTTGTCAATTTCGTATTTGTTAAGAGAATTACGAGGAATTTCAATAATTGTATTGACCTCGTTTGGGGCGTTCTTCCCTACTGGGACATCGGTCCAAAGGTTCATAAAATGATAATTAAGATCTACCTCAAAGTACCAGATAATGCTGGATTAAGCAAGGGCCATGCCCGATTGACAACTCCCCTCTTTTTTGCTAAGCTACCAGCGTCAAATTTTAAATTAAATGCCGAACGGTTGCGATTGCGTGCGCTTGACGTGAATTTGCTCTTGGATTTTGCTCCATTATGCTAAAAAACGCCTGATTTTTCCAGTCCCTAAACAAGGGTTTTTCTTGGTAATCAGACGCCGTCTTCCGCCCGCACGGACCGCCAGGCCCTGATTTTTTTGTATGTCAATTGGTGGAATTATTATCTGGCTGCTGGTCGGCGGCGCCATGGGCGCAGTCATCGGCTACCTGGTACGTCAACAAATCGCCCAAAGCAAAGCCAATTCAGCCGAAATCCGGGCTGAGAAAATTTTGGCCGAAGCCAAAAACAAAGAACAGGAGTTGTTACTCCAAGCAAAAGAAAAAGCCATCAAGGTAATTGATGACGCTAAAAAAGAAGAGGAAGAACGCCGCAAAGAGTTAAAGCAAATTCAGGCTCGCCTGGAACAACGCGAATCCATGTTTGACCAAAAACTCCTTGGATTCGAAGAAAGTAAAACCAAACTCGAACAAAAAATCGAGGAAATTAAAACTATCAAAGAAAAAGCTGAAGCCTTAAAGGCCGAGGCCCAATCCAAACTCGAGGCTGTGGCTCAACTCTCCACTGACCAAGCCAAGGAACAACTTCTAAGCCGCGTGGAGGAGCAAAGCAAAGCCGACTTATTTTCGCGTATTAGCAAATTAGAAAAAGAAAACGGTGATTACTTTGACGCTGAGGCCAAAAAAATCGTCATTGATGCCATGCAACGTTGCGCCTGTAACCACGCCAATGAAAACACTGGCACCATGGTTAATTTACCGAGCGACGAAATGAAGGGTCGCATTATTGGTAAAGAAGGACGTAACATCAAAACACTCGAGAAACTGACTGGCTGTGAAATTTTAATTGACGACACGCCAGAGATGCTCGTAATTTCTGGTTTCTCGCCAATCCGCCGCCGCGTGGCTCAAATTGCCTTGGAAAAATTAACCAAAGATGGACGCATCCAACCAGCCAAAATCGAAGAGTACGTTGAGGTGGCCAAAAAAGAATTAGCTCTCGACATTAAAAAGGCTGGTGACGAAGCTGTTTATGAAATGGGCCTAACTGGTTTAGATCCAAAGTTAATTTCGATTGTTGGCCGTTTAAAGTATCGCACCAGTTATGGCCAAAACGTGCTTAACCACTGTTTGGAAGTTGGTCATTTGGCTGGCATGATGGCTGCTGAACTTGGCATGAACGCAGCGGCTGCTAAAAAAGCCGGCTTTTTCCATGATATCGGTAAATCGATCGATCATGAAACACAGGGAGCACACACCGAACTTGGTTACAAAATTCTCAAGAAATTTGGTGTGGACGAAGACACCGCTCAAGTTGCCCTCACTCACCACGACACTAGTCCTCCACTCTTGCTCACCAAGATTGTAATGGCGGCTGACGCAATTTCGGCGTCACGCATTGGTGCACGCCGTGACACTCACGAAGAATATGTGGCTCGCCTCGAAGAACTCGAAAAAGTGGCTAGCGGTTTCCCTGGTATTGATAAAGTCTATGCCATTCAGGCTGGTCGTGAAGTGCGCGTGTTTGTGAAACCCGATGAAATTGATGATTATGGTGCTCACAATTTGGCCCGCGAAATTGCCCAGCGTATTGAACAGGAACTTACCTACCCAGGTGAAATCAAAGTCAACGTGATTCGCGAAAATCGCGTGATCGAATTTGCTCGCTAGGCAGTTTCGTCGCTCTATTGACACAAAAAACAAGACGCGCTATAATCGGGCAATAGTAATCTTAAACTTTTCGCGTATGAACAAAGCGGCGCTTGCCCAAAAAATCGCCGACAAGGTCGGGGTTTCCAAAAGAGAGTCCGAGGCGATGATTGAAGCCTTTGTGGACCTGGTGACTGAGCAGCTGAAAGCCAATGGCGAAGTCACAATTGCTGGTTTCGGTGCCTTTAGTGCCAAAACCCGCGCTGGTCGCGTTGGTGTTAACCCACAAAACCCAACCGAAAAAATCCAAATCCCTCCAGTCACTGTACCAAAGTTCAAGGCTGGCAAGGGCCTCAAGGACGCCCTCAAACACCGCGCTTAATCGCAAAACAAAACTCCCGGCCTACCCGGGAGTTTTTGTTTACAGCAATTGGAATCCATTACTTTGGTTTAAAATATAGGGCGTTGACAAAATGAACATAAACGCGTATACTTTGCCCCACATGTCAGGGTAGCTCAGTCGGTAAGAGCGGAGGATTCATAACCCTCAGGTCGGGAGTTCGAATCTCCCCCCTGACACTAACGCGCCACAAGCGTGCACGGCACCATCGTCTAGTGGCTAGGACGCTAGGTTCTCATCCTGGAAACAGGGGTTCAATTCCCCTTGGTGCTACTTTTCCCCAGCTTTTACAGTCGTTTTATTGACGGCTTTTTTGTTTGTTATATAATACCCCCGTAATTCATTGATTTTTATAATCAAATTTATATGGCAGGAATGACCAAGTCAGCTTTGCTCACAAAGCTGGCCGACCAGACAGGGTTTAGCAAGAAGGATGTTGGCGGTTTCTTTGACGCCCTCTCCGCCCTTGCTTACAAGGAAGTAAAGAAGAATGGTGTGTTCGTAGTACCAGGCTTCGGTAAAATGGTAAAGGTTCGTCGTGCTGCTCGTACTGGTCGTAATCCAGCCACTGGCGCAACCATCAAGATTGCTGCAAAGACTGTGGTTAAATTCCGCTTGGCCAAAGCCGCAAAAGACGCTGTTCTCTAATCGAACGACTTTAAAAAATCCCCGTTACTGGGGATTTTTTATTTGGCAAAATTATTTTACCGCACGCTCAGGCGGCACCTGATAGTATTCCAAAATAAATTTTGCCAGCTCACCAAACACCGGTGCCGCCGTACTTTCGGCATAAGCGCGTTGTGGTTTTTCGTATTTAACCAGCATGACAAATCGCGGATTATCAATCGGTGCATAACCGATAAAGGAGTGGTTGTACGTTTTGCTATACCCGCCCTGCTCAGCAATTTCGGCCGTTCCCGATTTACCAGCCACAAAGTAGCCTGGCACACGAGCGCGACCGCTGTAACCGTTATCAACTGTTTTAACCAGCATCCCGCCCAATAATTGGGTGGCGCGCTTACTTAAAATTTCCTGGCCTTCCCGCGGACGTGTACGCTCTACTCGCCCATCACTGTACCGAGTTTCTTTAACAATGTATGGCGAGACCGTGCGTCCACCATTAGCAATGGCCGAAAAAGCGGTCACCATTTGCAAAGGTGTAACCGTTAAGCCCTGACCAAACGAAGCATTAGCAGTGTAACAATCTAGTTTATTACCTTTATTTTTTCGCAATGACTCTGTTGTGCCGCTCGATTCTGTATCTAAGGTCACGCCAGTTTTGGTACCAAATCCAAATTTTTCAACATAACCGGCAAATCGTTCTTTGCCCAATAACTCAGCCACGTAGACCATACCGGTGTTAATGGAGTTGAGCAAAACACCAGTCATGGTTTGATCTCCATGCGATTTGTTGCCAGCATTTTGAATTGGCTGCGAGCATAGGCCATCACGACGGCCAGTGTCATGGAACGGCGTCTCTGGACCAACCAAACCAGCATCCAGGGCTGAAGCCATCGCAATTGGTTTAAAAATTGATCCTGGCTCGTACGAGGTGAAAATGGCTGAATTATTGTAATCTGCAGCCGATTCGACTTTTCCATAATTATTTGGATCAAAATCAGGCAGCGAACACATGGTCAATATTGCCCCTGTTTGAGGCTGCATAATCACCAGTGACGCACTAGTTGCCCCATATTCAACCAGACCCGCTCGTAGACGCTCACAAGCCCGGTATTGCAAAGCCCGATCAATTGTCAAAACCAAATCTGCACCATCTCGTGCAGGCTGGAACAATCGCCCAGCTTGCGGAATCCATGCCCCCTTGGCACTGCGCACTCCTGCCAAAAAACCACCGGCTCCAGCCAATTCTTTTTCCCAATATCCTTCAATCCCATAGCGCCCCACCACAGCCCCATCGTCTTTTTTACCAACAAAACCTAAAACCGAAGCTGCCAATGTATGCTCGGGATAATATCGCTGCTCCTGACGCACATAATGCAAGCTCTTTAACTTTAGTGCTTTAAGCGCATCAACAATACTAGGATCAACTTTTTGTTCGAGTGGTTCGTATGGGTCAGTGCGCTTCATTAAAATCCCCCGTACTTCGGCTTCGCGCTCGGGTGTATATTTAAATTGCTCACGCAAGGCATCGAGTGTGGTCTTTAAGCCTAATTCATCAAAATCATCGGTTTTTTGATTCACAAATTCGCGTGTATCAGCGTATACTAAAAAAACATCGCGATTAATCGCCACTGGATATTCCTCATTTGTACGCGAGTCTTGCACGTAAATTTCACCCCGACGCGGCACTAATTTTGCAGTACTCTCCTGGGTACCGACAGCCAACGCTGCATATCCATCGTGTTCAAGCACCATTAATACAAATAAGCGCACAATAATAATCGCACCCACAGCAAGCATCAGCCATGTCGCTGAGCGTAAACGTTGAACTGTTTCGGGCGATTCGGTGGATTGTCGACGAGAAAAACGCACCATGCTAATAAGGAAAATTACCCTAATTGTAGCACAAAAAAAATTGCCTTGCACTTTTTAAAACTGCTTGTTAAAATCGCTATACAATACGAACAGCCCTGTTTGTCTGTTATCGGACTGTAGCTCAGTTGGTAGAGCGCACGCTTCGGGTGCGTGAGGTCGTGGGTTCAAGTCCCGCCAGTCCGACCAATTACTGCCTCTTGTAAGTTCCAAGATTATCAAGCCCAGTCAACGTATCCCCATTAACAACGATTGTGACCATGTCTGGGCTATAGCCAGTTTTTCCAGTTAATTTAAGGGTATAAGTTTCACCTTCTTCTTTCACAATTTCAAACGTACCGCTATCATTTATTTCTGGATAGCCAGTCATGGTAAATGTGCCATTTAGCCAAAACTCATACCGTCGCATTCCGCCGATTTTGCCATCGCCAAATTGCACCTCCCAGGTGCCCAAAAAAGATGGTTCTTCTTTTTTTAACATTGGCTCTGTGCTGTTTTGAATAACATTGGTGTTGTTAGCAGCACGATCAACAATGCCAAGGCTGCAACCACCAAGCAAAAAAACTACACCCAACAAACCAATCTGCTTAAATTTCATATGTGTAATAATTACAAACCAAATAAAAACTAAATAGCTGCTTTGTGTTTGGCTGCGCGAATCGCTGTTTCGTATAATGTGATCATTTGATCGGAAATTATATCGATGTTGAATTTTTGCTCGGCCACCTGCCGTGCTTTTGCACCCCACCCAGTTTGATCGTGTGCGCGCGCAAAATAACTATACAAGGCATCGGCCAAATCTGGTACACTACGTGGCTCCACAACGGTGCCTGCCTCTAGGGCCAAAGTCCTAACACCTGGCAAATCAGTTGCAATCACTGGCAAGCCACTGGCCATAGCCTCTAAAATTACCATCCCAAAAGCTTCGCCTCGCGTTGTAGAAGGTAACACTAATAAATCGGCCGCATTATACACTGCTGGTAAATTAGCCTCGGGCACTGCTCCCAAAAAACGAACCCGATCTGTAATCCCGAGCCCAATAGCCCGAGCCTCAAATTCACCACGCAACTCACCATCGCCTACTAATAAAGCTTGAACTAGCAGACCAGAGTTTTTTACCAACGTTAACGCGTCTAACAACACAGGCACGCCCTTAAAAAAATGCGCCCGGTCCATTCCACCAACGAACAGAATAGTTGGTGCGTGCGGATTAAGGCCAGCTCCTGACAACCAATCAACCGGCCTACCACGGGGGGCAAAGCGTACGGTATCAACCCCAAACGGTATCTCAAACCATTGAGACGGTTTTTGTTTGTACAAATTTTTGGCATCACTCACCGCCAAGTAATCAAATGAGGCTGAATGCAAAGCATCGGCCACCCCTAAAATCTTTGGCAACCAAAAGGCGGCGTAATATTTAAAAAATAAACCCAACCAGCCCTGCGCACGATTGTCCATGTGATACGTGACTACTAAAGGGATCGTGGGATTTCTTTTTTTCCAACGTCGCACTAAATTAGCCGTACCAAAAAAAGGATAATGTAAATGCACTAATTCAAACTGAGACAATTCACGTGACAAGCCAGGTAACCACGCAGCATTCCCATACTTAAAACCTGGTTTTAATCGAGTAGCCAACTCATTGTCTGCTTCGGTCGGTACCTCAAATTGTGGGGTATACACACGTACTTCGTGACCGCGCCGGATTTGCGCGTTAGCCAATTCAAAAACCACATTACCCATGCCACTATAGTATGGGGGAAATCGACAAACGATGTGTGCGATTTTCATATTATTTATTTTGCTCCAAGGCATCGTGACGCACGGCTTGAGTAATTTGCCGACTCATTGTTTCTATTTTAACATGTAGACGGAATAACAAAAAGAAAATTACGGCAATGGCCGCATATACGACCACGTCAGTACCACGACCAATCCCCAAAGCACTGGCCACCTGTTGAGTACTATCTGGCCACATTACCACTGCCCAAGCACCCATCCAAACGAACCACCAGAATCCTGCTGCACGCACACTTAAACCTTGATTCTTGGCCTGCAAAGTTGTGGCTACCAATGCACCGGCCGAAAAAACACTAAATAAAATTTGAAATAAACCAAACATACTATTTTTTAATAAATGCGCCTAAAATTAGATCACGCACGATTGTAATTGCCCCTCGACTCCCCTGCCCATACTCATAATACTGGACTGTAACTGGGAACTCGCGCCAGCGCAAATTATGTCGTTTAATGTGAGTTAAAATTTCGGTCGCGTGTGCCATGCGATCTTGGGTAAGGGAAATATGTGCCAACGCACGTGGCCCCAACACCCGGAAACCATTGTGAGCGTCACTTAAATGCAACCCAACCAACAAACGGTGGAACCATCGTGCTGCTGGTAACAAAATGTGGCGTTTAAACCAGGGGATGTTTTCGGTCGTCTTTAAAAACCTTGAACCAAGTACTATATCAGCCCCCTGTTCTTCTAAAAACTGCACTGCTGGCACAATATCATTCACACTTAATTGACCATCACCATCAAAGTGAATAACGTATTTGGCCCCCCGTTGACGCGCATACGCATGACCGGTTTCTAGAGCAGCACCCTGACCACGGTTAAGTCGGTGCGACAAAACCGTTGCACCCGCTGCCTTGGCTCTGGCGGCAGTATCATCACGCGAACCATCATTAACCACCACCACTTCGTCCACCACGCCCCGCAGCGACGCCACCACCTGCGCAATGCGCTCGCGTTCGTTAAAAGCAGGGACAATGGCTAGCCACATATTATTCGCCAATTTCCTTATTAGCGAGCGTGTAATCAACAGTTCGCTGTAAACCATCTTCCAAACGTGTGATTGGCAACCACCCTAACTCATCTTTGGCCCGACGCAAATCAGGAATCCCAATTAAGGTTAGGAAATCAAGCGGTGGTTCAAACTTTACGGTTGAACGTGAATTTGCTAAACGGATAATTGTATTAGCCACATCAGCTAAACGCACAGGCTGATCTGAGCCAACATTGACCAATCCAATCTTTGGTCCAGCTGCCATTAAACGCACCAAACCATCCACTAAATCAGACACAAAACACAATGACTCTTGTAATTGTTCAGTGCCATAAATCGTTAAATCACGCCCCTCGAGTGCGTTTAAAATAAAATCAGGAATCATTAAACCATCACGCAATCGCATTCGCGGACCATAGGTAGGGAAAATGCGCGCAATTTTAGCATCCAGACCATACACTTGACGGTACGTATCCACACACGTTTCAGCAAAACGTTTGCCCTCGTCATAACAACCACGAGGCGACAAATGTGTTACCCTACCTTCATCACTCTCGTTAAAAAAATAATGATCTGGCGTGGCTTGACCATATACTACAGCACTCGAAGTAAACACATACTTAGCCTTGTATTTTACTGCTAAATCCAAGGTCGATAGCATTGCTCGCGAATTTGCCCACAATGAATGAATTTTTAAATTTTCAAAATTCTTTGGACTACTTGGACAAGCCAAATGATAGATTTCCTGAATACCCTGAAATTTAACTTTAAATTTATCCAATTCTGGAAAATCGTGTAGATCAATTACTTGATTGACATCGTACTTAATGAATTCAAAGTCTGGATACTGCAGCAAATGTTCAATATTACCCAACCTGGAATTAGACAAATCATCCATGCAAATCACATTGGCATCACGCAGCAAACGTTCACACAAATGTGAACCAATAAAACCGGCCCCGCCAGTAACCAACACGTTCTTTTTCTCGAAAATGGGCGTAGAGTTAAGCATACACAAAATTAAGGCCACAGTAGCCAACGGCGGCCACTAGATGGTTCAGAAAACAAAGTTGGTTCTTCGACTAACCGACCCGCAAAATCATACACGCGCGCGGCCACGGTACTTGTAGTTGGGTACATAATTATCTCAGCCCGCGCATCATCATTATAATCACCAACTGTCCAATCCCACTGGGCGGCTGGTGCTGGTAAATTCAGACTTAATTGCCACTCGCCATTTAAATCATAGGTTTTGACGCTTGGATTTTGACCAACCGGAGCTACCAATACGGAACCAGCACCAAAACCAACCAAATCACCAGCTGCCAAGCGATACTCTGCGCTTGACATGTTTACACTTGCCAGTGTTTTACCTTCTTGGGCTGTGACCAGTTGTACGCCCTTGGCTTGTCCAACAACGGCCGCCAAAGCCAAACGCCCATTGTCTGGCACACTAACTAATTGCCGCACTCCTTTGTGCGTGGCGCCCAAATCCCAACTCCCCATTTTAGCCCCGGTTATACTGTATAAGTCAGCCACTGTCTTACGACTCGCACCCGTTGCCACAGCCACACGCACTTCTTGATTCTCAGTCTTTGTAAAAGCAAGTAAAACCGGCTGAGTCGTAGTCACTGACCACGAACCAACCAAATCCCAATTACGGTCATATACCTTTATCTGTTGCGTTTTTCCTGCTGGCCTTGCTGTTACCACATATTTCGTGCAGGGGAATTGATGATACGCAGCCACGCTAGTGACTCCAGTCAAAGCACCCAGAGTAAAAAATCCCTGCGAAGCCGCTGTCACACGGGCAGTGGTTGTTGGCAAGGTCCACCCTTCCACGCGCTTAGTATCTCCGGCCCACAATGCACTATTACTAATTTTAGGGAAAATTCCGTCCGCACCACCACGACGTGGGCCAGCATTGGCCGCACGCACCGCACGATCAATCCGCAATAAACCGTAACCATAATACTTCTGGTATTCTGTATCTGAAACACCAGTGCAGCTATGTGAAACACGCCCCAATAAAGCACGATAAATATCATCGGCTTTCCAGTCTGGACGTAACGATTTAATGAGCGCGGCTGCACCAGAGGCAAATGGAGTTGCAAACGAAGTACCAGACCAACCAAAAACATACCCCGGTACATTGTGCCAGCCTGCGCTGTTAACATCTTCGCCTGGTGCAGTCAAATCAATACAATCGGGACCATAACTCGAAAAGCTCGCCAATTTTCTTTCAGAGTTAACCGCACTCAATCCAACTACCCATTGTTTATTAGCGCCACGATCTGTACATACAGGATACGACGGAATATCAGCATACGAGGCTGCCAAATTGCCGGCCGACGCAAATACTGCAATACCCTTATCAACAGCTAACTGTAGGGCAGTACGCAAATCCTTATCATCTTGCTGACTATTCACACTCAGATTAATAATATCAGCCCCATTTTTTACTGCATACGTGACTGCTTGTGCCAACGCTTCGTTCATGCCATCGCCCTGATTATTCGCGGCCCGCACATTCATTAATCGCACCGACCAGGCGATTCCCGCCCCATCACGACTATTGTTTCCCACTGCTCCAATAATTCCAGCAACCGAAGTACCGTGACTAATATGCATGTCTGATTGATCGGTTGCTAAATTTTGTGAATCTGGGGTTGGATCGTTATCATTTCCCACAAAATCCCAACCATTTACATCATCAATAAACCCATTTTGGTCGTCATCAAGGCCATTGCCTGGTATTTCGCTCGTATTTCGCCACATGTTATCAGCCAAATCTGGATGATTCGCAAAAATTCCGTTATCAATGACTGCCACTACTACGTCACGACTCCCGGTTGTATAATCCCAGGCTTCGGGCACGCCAGTTACCGTATACCCCCATTGTATTTTTTGTGGGTCATTTAAGGTGCGGCCCAACACCAACCCTGGTTCCAGGACCCCGGCGACCGCCAAAATACTGAGCAAAATTCGACCTAACCGAGTTGGCATAGACTTGATTTTTTCGTAAAATATGGTATAAATAGTATACCATACTGATCCCCCTAACTCAATTATGAAATCTGGTTACCGGCTACAACAAATCTTACTTCTCGCAGGCGACCTGGGAGCTTATTTTGTAGCGCTGTGGTTTGGTCTGGCCGCGCGCCACCTAAGTCTGCCCAGCACTGACTTATATGCAGCCCACTTAGGGTTATTTGGCAGCCTATTCATTGGCTGGACGGTGGTCAACTATATTAATGGCTTATACGACTTGGGCCGCTTTAGTGAGCGGAGTCACTATCGCCGTTTGTTTGAATCAAGCTTGATTTTTTTCCTTATTAGCGCCCTTGCGCTATACGCAACAGACCCAGATCTAACCCCAAAAACCATCCTGTTCTTGACGGTGATCGTTGGTTACTGCCTTAGTACCACGTGGCGCATGTTGTACTACCGCGTGATTGTACAACACACTCTCCATACTCGTCTCATTATTTTGGGCCACGATCCAGAAGTCGCCGAATTAATCCGACTAACGAAACAACACCCAGAAAAAGGATACCAAGTCGTGGCTTTGTTTGATCCACGCCGCGAAGTCGGCATGAATAAAATCGAAGGTATTGATGTTTACACTTCCATGGCAGCATTACGCGCTGCGATTACCAACCACAAAGCCAACGTAATTGCCGCTGCTAGCTCAGTCCAAACCGATGAAACCGTGGTACGCGAACTGTATGAGCTATTATTCTGGCCCGTGCGTGTGACCGATTTATCCTCGTTGTACGAAA
The DNA here is from genome assembly GCA_964390625.1 of uncultured Gammaproteobacteria bacterium. Classification (GTDB taxonomy): domain Bacteria; phylum Patescibacteriota; class Patescibacteriia; order Magasanikbacterales; family UBA922; genus 2-12-FULL-41-16. The sequence goes on from CAYMID010000007.1 coordinate 18,430, forward strand.
CCATTACTGGCCGCGTTCCCCCCAGTGCCTTTTCCGAAACATGGTTCTTGCGTAATGTTGGAGCAGTCGATGCCCCAGGCTACCGATTATTCCGTTTTGTGTTAGACGGAGTCGCCACCCTACTCATGATGTCTGTCCTGTCGCTTCTCTTCCCAATCATTGCGATTGCGATCAAAGCCACTTCCAAAGGCCCGATTTTCTTTGGGCAGCAGCGCGTTGGTCGCGGCGGCACACTTTTTACCATGCACAAATTCCGCACCATGTACGTGCTGGCTGCCGATGGTAGTGCCGAAGTTAATGGCGCCCAATTTGCTACCAAAGACGACAACCGCATTACTCCGATTGGTCGTTTTTTACGCCGCACCCGCCTGGACGAATTACCTCAGGCCATCAATATGATCCGGGGCGAAATTAGCCTGGTTGGCCCACGCCCTGAACGCCCTGAATTTGTGCGGGCTTTGGCCAGCACCATGCCGTACTACTCGCTACGTCACGTGGTTCGCCCTGGCATTACTGGCTGGGCGGCCATCAACCAAAACTACACTGACACGCTCGAAACTACCCTCCAAAAACTCCAGTACGATTTATTCTATATAAAAAATCGCTCTGCCCTATTGGACATCGCGATTCTTTTGCGCACCATCAACGTAGTGGTGCGTATGTTGGGTCAATAATTACAGACCCATTTCTTGCTTCAATTGCGCAATTCCCTGCGCCAATTCAATCGTTGGTTCCCAGCCAAGCAATTCTTTGGCTTTGCGAATATCAGCGGCAAAGTAACGCCCATCACCAAGGCGAGCGGGAATATTAACGCTCGGCCCACCAATTAACTGCACCAATTGATTTACTGAATGAGGGTGATTGTTACCGATGTTAATTGTTTCACCACGGCCTACGCTTGGACTTTGCATGGCTAAAATATTAGCCCGCACTACATCACTTACGTGTGTGTAATCCCGGTAATACTCACCATCACCACACACAGTCATTGGACCACCCTGCTTAATTTGATGTAAAAACTTACCGATTACCAAGGCATATGGACCATTTGGGTCAAAGTGTGGCCCATACACGTTAAAGTAAATCAAACTAACCCCTTCGACTCCATAGAGCTGACTAAACAACCGTACATAATGCTCACCAGTTAATTTGTGCAGCGCGTATGGACTGATTGGCTGTTTACTCATGGTTTCGACCAATGGAAAAACTTCCTGGTCACCATAGGTCGAAGAAGAAGACGAAAATACCAACCGTTTTACGTTATGCCGTTTGGCAGCTAGTAATAATTGCAACGTACCGTTGACGTTCACGTCATGCGTTTCCCATGGCTGCTCAACCGAAAAACTTACGCGTGGCAGGGCCGCTAAGTGAAAAATCCCTTGTGCGCCTGGCAAAACTCGATCTAAATCAGCGGCATTACGAATATCGCCTTCAAAATACTCTACTCCAGCCACTACGCGATCTTCGTGACGTCCGCCGGCATAATTATCAATTACCACTACCTGATGACCTGCCTCAATCAGTGCCTTAACTAAATTTGTCCCAATAAAACCAGCTCCTCCCGTAACAACGTAACGCATAGAAATTCATTAAGATTGGCCTGGCAAAAATGGTGACCCGACCGCAATAATACTGTAGCCACTTTTTTGCAACGCGGCAAACTGATGCTGCAAAATGCGGCGTCCGTCCATAATCAAGTATGGTGTAGTGGTGTTTGTGGTTATTACACCAGCCAAATTTTTAAATTGTGGCCAGTCAGTCCCAATAATTACTGCACAAGTATCCTGCACGGCCTCGACCTCGCTCTGTACATACGAAATTTTCGCGTACAGTTCATTTTTGGCCGCATCAAAATACCGGGCGCATTCAGCCATGGCCGCTGGGTCGTATAATTTAATTTCGGCCACACCTGCACCCAGTAATTGCTGGACTATGCCAATAATCCCCGAATTACGAATATCATTAGTGTCCTGCTTAAAGGCCGCCCCGAGAACCGCCACTTTTTTACCTGCCCAATCCATTTTAGCCTCGGTTTCGGCCCGACTAAAGAAGTGATCACGTTGGAACACATTGGCTTCCAAAATATCCCGCACCAAGTGTGCGTGAGTGCCAGACTGTTCAAGCTGGTGAGCCAAGGACGCGGCGTCTTTGATAAAACAACTACCACCAGCATACAAACTGTCATACAAACCCCACCGCCCAATGCGTGGATCCGAGACCAAAATTTTACGCACGGACTCGTACCCAACATTACTAAAGTACTCGCACGTTCTACCAACCACGTCAAAAGTAGTCACAACTTTATTAAACAACAGGAAATTCGCTAACAATTTACCGCAAGCCGCTTCGTATGGATTGACCTCAATATAGGTAATCGCAGGTACATCGCAAAAACGTTGGTACAACTGGCGCATGATGGCAAAATCTTCCGGTGAATTGGCCCCCACCACGACCCGATCTGGATGAATTGAATCAGTCACAGCCCGTCCCTCCACCAAAAACTCTGGGTTTGCCACAATACCAAAATTTTTGACACCCTGAGCCGCAAACCATTCAGCCGTATAATCAATCATGCGGATTGGTACAGTGCTCTTGTTGATGATAACTAATCGGCGTGTTTGTGCACCTTGGTTGCGTTTAGCCAACAATGGTCCAATTGTTTTGACCGCAGCTTCGTAATATGACAAGTCAGATTCACCTTCGGCACCAGCCTTTTCTGGAGTTGGCAAACACATAAACACAGCCTCGACCGTGTCAGTGAAATTAGCCACATCAGCTAGCTCAGCACTAAAGGTAATGCGGTTTTGGTTACGAATTAATAATTCAGCCAAACCCTCTTCGTGTAAACACGACTTAATGGTATCGCGGTCACCACTCCCTAATTTACGCATTTTTTCTTGGTCAACATCATAGACCAAAACTTGGTGTCCAGAATCAGCCGAAACTGCGGCCGAACAAGCCCCCACAAATCCTCCGCCAATATATAAGATGTTCATACTTTTGTTTTAAAATAGGCAATTGTTTTCTCTAGACCAGTTTTTAAATCAACCGTTGGCTGCCAGGCTAAGACACTTTTGGCCTTGGTAATGTCTGGCCGGCGTCGAGTTGGGTCATCTTGCGGCAAATCTTGATACACCAATTGGCTACTTGAGCCAGTCAACTCCACCACTAATTCGGCCAATTCCTTAACTGTACACTCATTTGGATTACCCAGGTTAATTGGTCCAGTCACCGTTGGATCAGTGGCCATCATCTTGATAAGCCCCTGTACCAAATCGGTCACATAACAAAAACTGCGTGTTTGTTGGCCCTCGCCATACAAAGTTATCTCCTCGCCACGTAGTGCCTGCACCACAAAATTGGAGACCACACGCCCATCGTTCAGGGCCATACGTGGACCATAGGTGTTGAAAATTCGAACTACTTTGACTGGCATGCCATGCATGCGGCGATAATCAAAACACAATGTTTCGGCGCAGCGCTTGCCCTCGTCATAACAAGCCCGAGGACCAATTGGATTGACATTACCACGGTATTCTTCGACCTGTGGATGCACTTCGGGATCGCCATACACCTCGCTTGTCGACGCTTGCAACAAGGTTGCCCCCTGTGCCCGGGCCATGCCTAACATATTAATCATACCAACCGTATTAACCTTAATGGTCCGGACGGCATTATTTTGGTAATGAACTGGTGAAGCTGGACAAGCCAAGTTATAAATTTGGTCGATTTTTTCATCCAAATATAATGGCTGAATAATATCGTGCTCTACCAAGACAAAATTAGGGTTGTCGCGTAAATGCGCAATATTTTCGGGAGCACTTGTTAAAAAATTATCAACGCAGATCACCCGCTCACCCATAGCCAACAAGGCCTCACATAAAAAAGACCCGACAAATCCACTTCCACCGGTTACAACAATGGTTTTCATATCACGACTTAGATTTAAAAAAGTTTTGAAACAACGCAACCCCTAAACGGATTTTAATCCCCGACCAAACTAAACTGCGAATAATCCACGCATGAACAGACCCCCAATGTTTGCTGTAATACAGCCACATGGCGTCATAAAAATTAACAATTGATTGTGTTCGGCGTTTGTTGGAACTTGCCCCACCATAATGAATAATCTCGGCTGTGTGCAAAAACATTGTCTTCCAACCACGGTCGAACACTTGTTTACACAAATCTAAATCCTCGCCGTACATAAAAAAACGTTC
>CAYMID010000007.1:22749-34389 GCA_964390625.1 uncultured Gammaproteobacteria bacterium
TCGGGGTGTTCATCCAAATAGGCCACCATTTTTTCGAGGGCGTGATCGAGTACCACGGTATCACTATTCAACAACATCACATACTGTCCTTTGGCCTGACGCATTCCTTGATTATTGGCCCGACCAAAACCCAAGTTGTGTTCATTGGCAATAATCGTAATTTGGGGAAATTGGGTACGCAAAGCTTCCACACTACCATCGCCAGAATTATTATCAATCAGAATCACCTCAAACAACAGCGCCTTGGTCTGCGCAAACACCGAGGCTATCGCCGCGGCTGTCAGCTCTTTGGTTTTCCAATTAACAATTACGATTGACAATTTCATACAGGTTTACGAACATGGCCAGTCAAAATTTCATATTTACCATATAACCAACCAGCCATCTTGGCCACATCACCGGCAATCAAAAGGCCAGCTAGTGGAATAATCCCGATAAAACGAAGGAGTAACGAACGGCTGGCTGCAAATGTGAACCAACGTCGTGTGTATTTTTGGAGGTACTCCAACCCCGCAATGTATAAAATTGGCGCTAGCCACACCGGGCCATACGCTAATAACCCCACAAAGACCGGATAAGCCGCAAAACGAGCTGCCTGTCGCAGCGGGTTAAGGCTGGCATGGGCCTCACTCCGCGTATAATTGAAGACTTGCCTTAAATAGGCCAAAATTGTCGGCCGTGGGCGCCAAAAAACCAATGGCTCACGGACCAAAACCAGCTTGCCCACCTGGGCCAAAGCCTGGTCGAACAACACGTCCTCGCAGAACGGCAGCCAGGTCGGATAGCCCTGAACAGTATGCCATAGGGATCGCTGGAAGGCAACCGAACGGCTGGAGGGCAACCAGTCCCGTCCAAACTCGGAGACTGCCGGGGTGGTCAGGGCGGCCAGGCTGGTTTGGAGCCAATTTGCCTGTCCTAAATCAGGGCCAAAGGCCGTCGCCGACCACTCGCCCTCACCTATCTCGATCGGGCGGACAATTGCGGCCAACCACTCACGCGCATAGGTACAGCCTGCATCGGTCACCACAATAATGTCTCCCTTAGCAGCGTCAATCGCCGCATTGCGTCCACTAGCAATGTTCCCTGGTACTTGTTTAATTACTAAATTAGGCACAACCTGGGACATTTCTCGCAGCCACTCCCAAGTACCATCAGTCGAACCACCATCAACAATTACCCACTCGTCTGGTTGTCGCGTTTGCAGCGACAAACTATACCACCAAGCAGCAATGGTTGTTTTTTCATTGCGAACAGTAGCAATCAGCGAGATCATACCAAATTTTTAAAACGCTTAAGCCATAAACTCAGTGGCCCTAACACGGCCACTTCGGACAAAATAAACACTCGCGACCAGCCACGGTAATTTTTGCGCACAAACAAACACAAACTCTCCAACATGCGCCGTAAACGACGTGGATCAAACGCGGTTTTGTAACTACCACCATACACATGCATCACTGGTTCAGTATTTATAACACAACAACGCCAACCAGCTTGACGCAACCGCCAACACAAATCAGTCTCTTCGAAGTACATAAAGTACTCTTCGGCCAACAAACCAACTTTATCCAAAGCGGCGCGACGCAACAAAACCGCGGCGCCAGTCACATAATCTAATTCGAGCTCGGTGTTCGAAATTGGTTGCGGATATAAGGCAATCCCGCGCAGACGACGACGCCAGGCAATGGGAAAAAACCAGGTAAATGGAATCAAATAGTACAGCACATTGGTGGGCGTAGGAAAAAATCCGCCCACTGACTGCCAGGCACCAGTTGGGTACACTAACTGCGGCCCCACGGCCCCAACCTGAGGGTGTGATTCCACGTAGTCAACTAATTGTGCCAGGCTATTCGCCCCTGTCTCTGTATCACTGTTCAAAAGCCAAACATACGGTTGAATCACCACCTTGCGAATTGCCCGATTATTGGCCTTGGCAAAACCTAAATTCTCTTGATTTTCCAAGATAATCACTTCCGGAAATTCTTGCCGCACCCGCGACACCGTTTCATCGCCTGACGCATTATCAACCAAAATTACCTGGGCCGGCGCCACGCTTGAACGATACAGAGCGGCCAAAGCTTTGCACGTCAAATCTGGTGTTTTCCAATTCACCACAATTACCGAAACTGGTACACGCGGTTTAGTGTCGGCCATACAAATCAAATTTGACTTTAAAAAAACCAATGGTGCGCTGATACTTAAATCCTTCCGCTTCTAAAATTTTGCGGTACAATCCTTGTGGATCTTTCTGCCACTCCAAAAACTGCGAATACCATACCCGGTCAACGCCCTGTAATGATTGACGCACATGAGCTTCGATCACTTCTGTTTGTGACACATCGGCCAAATCGTCTGGGTAAACCCCAATCACTTTCGTTGGCTTCGTCTGGTACGCAGCGTATGTTGGTGGTGGTTGGAATTTACCAATAAACATTACCGTATCAGTTGGCAACAATTCGGCTTCGACCTGCGGGACAACCGTTTTCCATGGTTCACGCTGATACCATGGGTTAAACCAATACAGGCTATTAATAACAAGGCTGCAGGCCACACTCACCCCAACCACAGCAACGGCCAAACGTGCGTGATTACGCCACAAATACCCCAAACTATATATAACCATAATTATATAGAGCGGATACAGTGGTGTGTAATAGCGCGGGTCAAAAATAGAAAAGCGAGTGGCCGAAATCACCAAACAAATTACCACTGAAGTTAAAATTTGCCACCACAAAATTTCCATTGCCTGGTTGCGACGATCAGTCCGCCACCAATACCACAAGCCAACTAAACCAACCACAAATACCAACAAACTAAGAGCAGTTGGCCAATATTGGTGCAGATGATTAAGATCAGTAACGGCCACACGCCCCCCACCAAAACCAGCCGCAATAATAACTGGAATTTGCCACCACGGAATTGCCAAAAAGTGACCAGGCTGTTCACCAGCCCGTTTTAAGACAACACTAAATAACCAGGGGCTGTACGCAATCGTAATTACTAACCATGGCCAAAAACAGCGCCGCCACGCCGCACGTTGTCGAGCCACAATATACAAAAATTGTCCCACCAAAATAAAGGCGCAGGGGTAAAAGAGCCACAAAGACAGTAGTGAATACAGGCCATACCGCCACTGTGCTGCTCGTTGTGACACTGGCTCGCGCTGTAACAGGTCAATAAAGGCGAAGAACTGCAGCGCGCACACCAACACTGTAGCCATGTACGAACGCAATTCACTAGCGTAGAAAAGGCCGAATGGTACCATAGCAATCGCTAACAAACTAGCAGCGCGACGCCACACGCCAACTACGTGTGGTCTGATTGCCCGCGTATACACCACCCACAAAAACAATCCATACCACACCGCGCTTAAACTACGCAAAGCAATAATCCCAAAATCAACGGCTGGGCCGATAAAATGCAAAAATAAATAATATAATGGCGGATGCAAATCAGTCGTTTGCGCCAAGTAAACAATCGAACTAGCCGAACGCTGTACAAATTCACGACTTAACCCTTCGTCTAACCAAATTGATTGGGTGGCGGCAACAGCTAACGTCGCCACTGCAACCACTGCGAATACAGCCAACACCGGCCACTGTTCTTGAACACTACGCCTAATTTTTTTAACACCATATTCAACCAACTGTTTGGCAAAAAACCAGTACTCGGTAAAATTTAATTTAGACGTGCTAAACCGACGCATTCTAAATTCAAACGGACGTTCATTAAATTCGTGGTAAGTCCCTTTTACTAAAATCTCTAACAAAATTTTATAACCGACTGTAGTCAAATTAACCCCGTCAATCACTGTACGTCGAAATGCAAAAAAACCACTCAACGGATCTTTGACACCGGTTAAACGACGGGCCAAAGCCACGCCGGTTTGCGATAGTAATTTGCGCCCGAGTTGCCAATTTTCCACACTGCTCCCCTCGGCAAAACGGCTCCCGATAGCAATGTCTACGGTGTCCAAATCTTTAAACAGTTTTGGCAGCAAAGCTGGATCATGACTCAAGTCTGCATCCATTACGGCTAAAAAAGGACGGTCAGTTGCTGCAAATCCGGCTCGTACCGCTGAACCAAGTCCTTGCTTGCCCGCACGGTGAATTACGTGCATCGAGTATTTTTGGGCCAACCCATCGGCCACGGCACCTGTACCATCAGGTGAGTTATCATCGACCACAATATACTGCAAATCTAACCAGGACCGATCAATTGTGCTCTCAATCTCCTCGATCAGTAATGGTAAATTGCTCGCTTCGTTATACGTTGGAATCACCAGGGCGGCACGCATCATAATTACCAAAGTAAATTTTCACGACCAATCCCAGAACGACTGAACTTGTCCCAGTTGGCCCAAAAAAACTGCCAGGCACACCACACATTATTGTGACACTGATCCATAATCACAAATAATGGGGCATATTGAATAACGTACTGCAGCACGCTTGGCAAAATCAAACAAACAGCTACCACACTAACCCCTAACCAACGCTGCCAACGATACATTCGCTCCACCGCAAACATGGCAATTGGCACAATTAACCAAGCCGAAATAAACACCGTTCGCCCTACAAACAACGGCCAGCCAAAATACGATAAACTCCCTGGCAACACAAATAGTAAATATTGTTTTACCTCGGCGCTAAGGGTGGCGCGCTGCCGCCACAAATACCACAGGCCAAGCAAAAACAATGGCCACACAACATTGAAGGCTGTCGCATTAACCCCAACCCATTTTAACAACGTGTAATCACGTTCGTAAAATGTATTCCAATTATAAACAAACCATTCACGGGAGGTGTAGCCAACTACGGTGGCTCCATACCACTGGTTAACCAAAAGGGTGATTAACGGAATAATGCCTGACTTAAAACCCGCGACAATACGGTCTTTCCACGGAATGGTCGCGGACAAAATAACACCCGCGGTAAACAAAGCCCCCATTGCCCCACTTTCTTTGGTAAGCATACCCATAGCTACAGCAACCCCAATCCACCACAACCACCCACTGCGTTTGTCCTCGCGCCACCGCCAAGCTAAATACAAAATAAAGACAAACCAAAACCAACCGCCAATATCCTGAACCTGTGTCAAACCATACCGAACCATTGGGTAGGCCGTGGCCACCACCAGCGCCGAAGTAAACCCAATAAAATCAGACTTCCACACCCGACGCAATAAACCAAAAGTAGCCAGCACCAATCCGTAGTAAAACACAATGTTTGACACAACCAACACCATTGCTGGCGACAACCACCGTAACACCGAGGCTCCTAATAATGGATAAAATGGATTCAAATATCGGTTAGGGTGGAATGGACTATCTAGTCCCCGAAACCGTTCAATCGTCCAAATAAAACTTTCTGTATCATTATTTGGGTGAAAACCAAATAACCACACAAAAATAATCAAGTGCAACGTGGCCACTCCCAATAACCAACGCATTGGTTTGGTGTTTAACCCTTTACACCACTCAAGCACAGACATACGCGGATTGGGATAACGATAGGTAAATAAAGTTGTGATTGCCTGCCAACCATCAAACCACTTTATCTTTTTGCCTTCTTTTTGGTTACGCGGATAATAGGAAATTGGTACTTCGGGGATCTGTACCCCGCGCAAAGCAGTCAAGGCAGTGACCTCGGGACAAAACTCAAACCGGGTACATGCCAGTGGCAGGGAGCGCAAAAAATCGGTTTTGAATAATTTATAACACGTTGGCTCATCAGTTAGGGTTTGTTTAAACAGACGATTAGCAATCCAGGTCACCAAGACACCGCCCAGAAAAAAGCTAAGGCCTGCGTATTGTTTATTGGTCTTATTCAAACGACGCGATCCAAACACGACTGGCACCTGGTCTGCCTCGGCTTTGGCCAACAAAACCACGTAATCACGTGGGTTATACTCCAAATCTGCATCCTGGATAATGGTGTAGTCTCCCTTGGCTAAAGGTAAGCCGGTTCTAATTGCCGCACCCTTGCCTTGATTGTTAGCGTGCAGCACAAACTCAGCCCCAAATTGAACGGCTAATTCTGGTATTAATTCACGGGTACCATCGGTCGAACAATCATCCACAATAATGATTTGTTTGTTCCACCCAAACAATGGTGCGGCCACGACTTTTTGCACTAAATCCGCCAAAGTCTGGCGTTCATTATACACCGGAATAATGATTGACAAGGTACCCATATTTAGATTTTTTTGGCTACAATTACAGTTTGAATTGACCACCAACCAGGACACACCCTTAGCATAAACTCACCCAGACGTCGCAACCCAATTTTGGCAGCCCAACGATCAATATCACCGCGCGGTTTAATTGAAACCACCTGTAATCCTGCCTGAGTTACCATTTGTTGGGCAGTGGCTCGGGTATAAAAATGTAAATGAGTACGATCCATGATTCCAGTTTCGGTCATATTCCACTTACCCAACAATAAACGCAAACGCACTGAATAGTGCGCCACATTTGGTACCGAAATAATGGCGGTTCCCCCCGGAGCCAAGTGCATACTAACTGTCTGCAACACCGTGACTGGATCAACTACATGTTCGAGCACATCACCCAATAAAATATGATCAAAAACCAGTCCAGCCAACTGTTGCGTCTCAAGCACTGTCTCAATGCTGCCAACGTACACTTCGGTATATCCATGCGCGCGAGCCATGGCCGCTGCCTCTACCGACGGTTCAATTCCCCACACGGTGGCTTGCTTATGCTCACGCAACCAGCGCCCCAGATACCCGGTAGCACAGCCAACATCCAAAACGCGCGCGCCGGTAGTTACCGCGCCAACCAACATCATGTGTGTCCCGGTTGGCTCAGCGGAAAATTGATACGGTAACGGAGAAGACATACTATAGTAACGAATCGTAAACACGTAATAATTCGGTTTGAAACAAAGATACTGAAAATCGATTTGCTTGCACTGACGCTTGCCGCACTAAACCGGCTCGTGCCGTTGGATTACGCATAGTTTGCCAAGCTGCGCACAGGTCTGCTGGCGAGTTTGGTTTTACCAATATACCAGCCTGCCCCACGACTTCTGGGATTGCACCAGTATTGGTTGCAATAACTGGACAATGTGCGCTAATGGCCTCGGCCAAGACATAACCAAACTGCTCCTCCCACAGTGGGGTAGGTCGACTGGCCAAAACCAGACTTAGGGCCGCCTGATACAATGGCCGCAAGGCGGCGTTAGGTATGTGATCGACAAAAACCACCGAGTCGCCGAGAGCGTATTTTTTTACCATTGCTGCCAAAGTTGCCCGCTCTGGCCCCTGTCCCACAATGACTAACCGTTCGGCCATGCGGGCAGGGTACGTAGCCCACGCTTCGATTATATCGCTCACGCCTTTTTCTGGTACTAAGCGATTGACCACGAGCCAAAATGAACGTGAATCAGCCAAAAGCCCAGAAACCACTTGGTTTGGTTCAACCGCTTGGGGAATAATGGCTGGGGTAACTACACGTAGTTTACGCTCCGAAACCCCATACCCAGCCAAAACAGCGGCCGCACTTTGGCTAACGGGCAAAAAATAATCAACCCCAGTAGCACAGGCAGCGATCCGAGCGGCTACTTTTTTCTCCCACCAACGTGGAGCCTTGCCTGGACCAGGCCACTCCCCTGCCCCAAAACGCCGGGGGCTATTATCCCATACCGTTGCCACCACCCGTAACCCTGGGTTTTTTTGCTTAGCCAGGACAGCTTGCTGGGTATAATAATAGTATATCTCGGCCGTATGGGCAATGGTCGCCGTCGTTAGTAATTTTTCGAGCCCAATCATCCTTTGCTGTCGACCAAGAAAAATTTGTTCAATTCCGTGCCACAATCGCGAGTCAGCCGACGAATTTAAACGAGTCACTGGATATGTTAACCCATCTAGCGAGTGCAGGTTATGTTGACTGCAAACACCTGTGACTGACCAGCCTGGTAAATTATTCCAAGTCATACCCTCCCACGAATTCAAGCTGTTACCTCGGATTAAAAGTAATTGATTTGAGCAGGTCATACATTTTTTTTATTGGTATGCCACACCAACCAATATAAATACACATAATACACATACTGTTGAAGTGCAGTTTGCCACCCGTACCACGATGTCCATAAACCATTACGCAATTGGCCAAGCAGATTTTTAAAGGGCAACCAGATTAAGCTAAACACAGGTTTCCGAACCACAACACGTGCTTGTTTATGCCAATCCGCTGCGGTAGTCTGAAAACACTCGACTACAATATCCTCTCGATAATACCGTGCATGCACCGGCGCCCAACGTTTCATTTTTTTCCAAAATGATCGCCATGCAATATTGTTATAATTTGGACGGTGATGCAGTGTAACGGTAGTCCAACCCAGACGTTCTTTTGCCACGGTGACGGCGGAGTGCGGCACACCAACATATTGCACCGCTTGTTTGCGGAACAAGCAAATTTTATTTAGGCCTGTAAACGAGATTGGACGACGACCATTCCATAACTCCCAGCTAAAATAATACGCATCCTTGGTTGGGTCGGCGGTAAATGCTCTAATTGCCTGATGATCTTTGATTGCAAAAAATTCATCGGCATCAATTTGAATAATCCACTCGCCGTTCGCTTGGCTAAAACTAAAGACACGGTGAGGCTCTGCTTCGCCAATAAAATCACGGATGAAAATTTTATCAGTATATTTTTTGGCAATTGTGAGGGTGTCGTCAGTACATGGTCCATCATGGACTAGAATGATTTCATCCACTAAACCCTGCAGACTCTGCAGGCAGCGTTCAATAACAGCTGCCTCATTATGGACTACCAAGCAAGCGGAGATACTAGCCATATCGATTAAAATCCAAAACGGTGTTCGACAAAATCACGCACTTTCCGGTATATCGTTCGCGGCCATATTAACGCAAGCCAGATATAATCAGCTACTCCTAAACCGCCAAACTCAATTTGTAATCGTTGACGATATGACTGATTATACTCCAAAATATCTGACTCTGTCGGAAAAGAATTTGCTTTTGCACACCAAGCCGTGATTTCTGAACTAATCGGTACACCACGATCCTGCAATTGTTCTACAAAAATTTTTTCTAAATACCGCGTTGTAGACACAGCGTTATATTCAGTAGTAACTTTGTGCCGGCCGCGTTCACCATACTCACGACTCTCTGTTGGGTGACTCCAAAAATAAGCCAAAGCCGTGGCGTAGGTGGTTGAGTGATTAGCAATTAAGCCGGTCTTTAAATGATCAATTTGTTCCAGCTGACCATTATCTTTACGTGGTGTTGAATTAACCACGACCGGTTTCTGCCAATACATCGCCTCGTTCAAGGTATTACCAAACGCTTCACCAATTTTCGAACTGTGTGCAAGCACATCAATTGTTTGGTAAAAACGATGTACCTCGGCCTCTACCCCTGTATCCGGTAAAACAATTACCGTTTGACCAAATTTTTTTAAACGAGCCAAGCGTGAATCAGGCGCAGTTTGAACAATAAACTTTAAATTAGGAATTAAACGGATCGCCTGCGGTAACATATCGATCAGTAAATCACTCCACTTGGCAATATCACCACGCCCAAACCGTCCAATTACAAAATCAGTTGGTGCAATTCCCAAGCTTGCTTTATACTCCGCAATTGCCGCCGGTGTTAAAGTAAATTGAGCAAAATAATCGGCGTCAACTGGATTATATAAAACTCTTGCCCGTTTAAAATTAAATGGCTGCCCAGATGCTGGCACAAACCGTTCGTTTAACATCATTTTACTTTTAAGCAAATGGCAATCAATCAAAGCGTCAGCTTTCGCGTCAAAAAAGCCAAACACATTGGTTTCAATTATTACCAGGTTTGGTCGTGCCTGCTTTAAGGCTTTTAATAACTCAAATTCAAATGGGATAAAATGGCCTGAACGGTGAATGTGAACAAGATCAACTGCATGGGTATTAGCAAACTCAACCACAGCTTGAATTTGTCCATGCGCCACGACATAGGGAATGCCTAATTTTTGTAAATCTAATTCTCGAGGCCCACCCTCACCATATGCTGCTACCACTGGTTGAAAAAATTCAGTCTTAAAATACTTACAAAACGAAACCATAGTGCGCTGTGCCCCAGCGTACCCCAAAGAAGTGTTTAACTCTAAAATTTTTATTTTTGATAGTGGCGTAGCCATAATTCAAGCATTAACAGAGACCATAAATGATTACTATAATCAGCCTGTCGAGCCAGATGAGCCTCCCACATCTGGCGAACCGTGACCACATTAAAATGCTCGTAAATCTGAGCCTGTGGATCAAAGAGGATACCCCGAATACTACCCGAAAAATTGGTTCTAAGCAACTCATCCAAGGGAAAACTAAAGCCAACTTTTGGACGATCCAAAATCGCCTGAGGCAGGTGCTGGCGAGCGATTTCTTTCCAAATATACTTGCCGCCACCCGGCAGCTTATCAGTCACAGGCACCCGCAGGGCTCGTTCTACCAATCGATGGTCCAAAAAAGGCGGCCTAACCTCGACGCCATTGGCCATCGCTGCCAAATCGACTTTGGTTAAATACCCATCTGCCAGGCGTCCTAAAATATCGGCCAGCATTGCCTGTGCTGTTGGTTGAGTTTGAACCCCATTTAACCACTTATTCATCAGAGCAACTGAGGCCGGATTTTTTAACAATCCCTGCAAATTTGTTCGGTATAATTCTTGTTTCGATAAATACAGATGACTCTGTGGTAAAGCGGTTTTCCATAACGAATAATACTCGGTGTAATTCGCAGGCCAACCTAAGCCAGCAATCTCCGCCCGATACTGCCAACCCTGTTTAATCCCTGCTAGTTTGGTAACTGCGTTGCGCACCCCGCGTGGCAGCCCCCCATACCGCCTCAACCATTCCACCGTCTGATAGGCCGGATACCCCCCAAACAATTCATCACCGCCATCGCCACTTAACACGACCGTAGCGTGCGATTTCATTGCTTCGGTAATTAGCAAACTTGGCAAAGCTGACGCGTCAAAAAATGGTTCATCAAAATGATAAGCCAATCGTTCCAAAGCCGCCTGGTAGTCAATATTTTCTAAAGCTAACTCATGATGCCGCGTTCCAAAATATTTAGCAGCTATTGCAGCATATTCTTGATCCGGGCTACGCCCACCCAGACTAATTACAAACGTATCAATTGGTTCGTTACGCACGGCCCGAACTGCGGCCACCACCGAAGTTGAATCAACTCCTCCACTTAAAAAAGCTCCGATTGGCACGTCACTTACCAACCGCTTGGAAACTGAATCAACAAATAATTCCCACAATTCTTTTTTATTAGTTTTAAACGATGTACTTTGGTCAACCGAAATTTCAGTTGGAAACCAATACGGTGTCACTACTACTTTTCCAGCTTGCCACCGCAAGTAATGTCCTGCTGGCAATTTTTGTACACTCGTAAACCCAGTCGCTGGGGCTGGTACAAAACGAAAACTTAATGCCACGTCAATCGCCTGCCAATCAATAGTGCGCGGCACACCCGGATACGCCAGAATCGCTTTGACTTCTGAAGCAAATACAAATGTATCGTTGGTGGTGTAATACTTAAAAGGTTTTTCACCCAAACGATCCCGAGCCGCAAATAACGTTTGTGTCTGTTCATCCCAAATCGCAAA
>CAYMID010000008.1:0-1382 GCA_964390625.1 uncultured Gammaproteobacteria bacterium
TCGCTTCCCAGCGGCGGTAAATCTCGTCTTCGTATTGTTGTGGCTCGTAGGCCTTAGGCATTTCAGACATATGGTTTTTATCCTGGTATACTACAAAAAAGGGCTAAAAAAAGCAATAATTTGGGCCCAAAATAGCTTTTTTGCCCCAGTTGACACAAAAAAGACCTTATGTTACACTCGGCTATCCGCCCAAAAAGGCGGCCTTTATATGGCTTTTACCGAAATTGAACAACTTAAGCATTTGCTGGCTGAAAAAAAGCACTGGCTGATCGTGTTTGCACCACACGCCAACACCGACGTAATCGCAAGTGCCGCGGCCCTGAGTAGCTTTTGCCAGAGTCGAGGCCACCGCGCTACCGTAGTGAGCCAAGGCTTTGAATTGCCCGAAAATGCCCAATTCCTAAAAACTGCCCGCACTTTTTTGCCTGGAATTGGTCAATTGCAAAAATTTATCATTACTGTGGATATTGGTCGTACTGGTGTTCAGGAATTAAGTTACGATGTTAAGGATAACCAATTGCGTGTATTTGTGACTCCCAAAAATGGGGCAATTGAACGCAGCGATGTTAAGGCCACACAATCGGATTATGCATACGACGGCACTATTACGCTGGGGTCACCAGACTTAGCCAGCCTCGGAGCCATGGTTGGCGAAAATCCAGATTTTTTTGCCAGCACTCCAATTATCAACATTGACCACCAGGCCAACAATGAACACTTTGGCCACCTGAACTTTGTGGATTTAACTGTTAGTACCACCGCTGAATTATTGTATCGTTTGTTCCAAAAAATCGGCGTGGAGCATATTAATGCCGATGTTGCGACCGCACTACTAACAGGGCTGATTGCGGGCACTAATAGCTTTAAAAAAGCAAACGTTCGCCCCACCACCCTGGCGGCAGCCAGTGAATTGGTTGGCCTTGGGGCCGATCGCATGTATATTGTGAAAAATTTATTTGAAACCAAATCAGTCGCCACGTTTAAATTGTGGGGCGCGGCCTTGTCACACCTGGAGCAGGACGCAACTACGGGAGTGGTGTGGACAGCTCTGACTCGCGAAGATTTTGCCCGCACTGGCGCGCGCGATACTGACCTGGTCGCACTGATTGATGAACTGATTGCCAATGTGCCAACTGCTCGGGCCGTTGCGATTATCCACGAGCATGCGAACGGCGAAGCAATCCATGCCATTGTCCAACTCACCCGGCCTGGCAATGCGCTCGAGCTCCTCGCGCCATTCCATCCGCATGGCAACAAAACCACAGTACACCTTAAACTCGCGCCCGAGCTCGGCCTCGCCGCCTGCAGCGAAAAACTAGTTGCACACCTCAAAGCAAATTTGCACACAGAAAAATAAAACTCCCGTTGCGCGGGAGTTTTTT
>CAYMID010000008.1:1482-10332 GCA_964390625.1 uncultured Gammaproteobacteria bacterium
TATTAAATCAGGGCCCGACCGGTCATTTCGGGCGGCTGTGGAATTTCGAGGATCTTAAGGATGGTTGGTGCCACGTCAGCGAGCATACCGACTGGTGGTAGCAGACTCAGATCACCGTCTGGCGGATCGCCTGCTGGGCCAGTCTGGCCACGGTAGTCTGTCCCAATAATAATTAGTGGCACTGGATTAGTACTGTGCTCTTTATCAATCGCCCCGGTTTGCAAATTAATCACCTCTTCGCCATTGCCGTGATCAGCGGTAATCACCAACACGCCACCTTGCGCGAGCGTATGCTCGGCAATTTGCCCAAGGGCTTTGTCCACGGCTTCGCACCCTTTGATTGTGGCCTCGACATTGCCTGTATGCCCCACCATATCTGCGTTGGCAAAATTAAGCATAATCACATCGTACTCACGACTATCGACTTGTTTGAGCACATCAGTCGCAATTTCGGCCGCGGACATTTCGGGCGCCTGATCGTACGACGAAACTTTGGGTGAAGGAATAATTTTGCGGTCCTCTGCCGGAAAAGCCGCCTCGATTGTGCCATTCAAAAAGAAAGTGATATGCGCGTACTTTTCGGTCTCGGCAATGTGATACTGACGCAAACCCGCAGCACTAATTACCTCGGCCAAACAATTACGGACCACATTGGGTGGATACGCCACGGTAACTGGAATTTCTTTTTCGTATTCAGTCATGGTCACAAAAAACACGTCGCGCAAATAATTGCGATTGAATTTCGTAAACCCTGGCAGCACAAACGCTTCGGTTAATTGACGTGCGCGATCAGGGCGGAAATTAAAATAAATCACTGCGTCCCCTGCTTGCACAGTCGCTGTTGGCGCCCCGTTTTTGCCAATCACGGTTGGCATAAACTCTTCGTCATACACTTGTTTGGCATACGATGCTTCAATCGCGGTCGTCGCGTCGCTAACATACGCATCGGCCACTCCCTCGGTCATAGCGCGATACGATTTTTCAATGCGATCCCACCGATTATCGCGGTCCATGGCGTAAAAACGGCCAGACAATGTGGCAATTTTACCAACCCCCAGTTCCTTGCATTTAGCTTCTAGTTGTTTTATAAATTCAAGACCAGAATTATAAATCGAGTCACGTCCATCCAGAACAGCGTGAATAAAAACTTTTTTAAGTTTTTGTTGTTTAGCAAATTGTAGCAGCGCGTACAAATGATCTTGACTGGCGTGCACATTACCCACCCCAACCAACCCAACCAAATGCAAAGCCGATTTATGCGCTTGTACATGTGCGGCCGCATCAACAAACGCTTTGTTGGTCAAAAAACTTCCATCAGCAATTGATTTATTAATGCGTGGAAATGTTTGGTAATACACACGCCCGGCACCAATATTCAAGTGCCCGACTTCGGAATTGCCCATTTCGCCAAATGACAAACCAACCTCGTTGCCCGAGGCTGAAATGGTCATGGTTGGGTACTCGCGGGCGAATTTTTGCATGGCTGGTAACTGCGCCCGATTAATCGCATTACCCGCGTGTGCTGGAGCCACTCCCCAGCCATCTAAAATCGCCAATACTAATGGTTTAGGTCGAGACATATTAGAACAAAATTTTTCCAGTCATTTCTTTTGGTTTTGGTAAACCCAGCAAAGCCAACACAGTTGGTGCGACGTCGGCCAAACGACCTGATCGCAGCCGCATTTTTTTTAATTCATCGTTAACAATAATAAATGGCACTGGGCTGGTAGTGTGTTCGGTTTTAACATCACCACTACTTGGGTTAATCATCGCCTCGGCATTGCCGTGGTCAGCCGTGATAATCGTTTGACCGCCCCGTTTTTGCACGGCTTTAACAATGCGAGCCACCTGTTGATCAACGGCCTTGACCGCTTTTTTGGCCGCCACCACGTTACCTGTATGCCCCACCATATCAGCATTCGGAAAGTTAACCACGATTACATCATAGGCCCGCTTAGCCAAGTGGTCAAGCACGCGATCGGCCACTTGTTTTGAATGCATGGCTGGTTTGGTGGCGTACGAACGGGTCATCCCACTGGCCACTAATTCGCGTACTTCGCCATTGACTGGGTCAGCGTAGCCACCATTGATAAAGTACGTCACATGCGCGTATTTCTCGGTTTCCGAAATATATAACTGACGATAGGTTTCACCAATTGCTTTAGGCAAACAATTAACCAATTCTGGAGCCGGCGAAACAATGCGCAAACCAGGTAAATCTGGCCCTAACTCAGTCATTGCACACACATGCAACTTGGGCCAACGCACCCGTTTAAACGCACCCGGATTGAGTTTGATAAAATTTGGTTGTACCAATGATTTAGCTAATTGTCGCGCACGATCACTCCGCGAATTAAACATAAATACTGCGTCACCATTTTGCATTTGTCCAGTGGCATGAACGCTTTTAGTGATAATTGTTGGAGCGATATATTCATCGGTTTCACCGCGATCATACGCCTGCATTATCGCCTCTTCGGCCGTAGCCGCTGTGTGGCTCGCCTTTCCAAGCACCATTGCCTCATATGCCATCTGAGTACGGTCCCAAATTTTATTACGATCCATGGCGTAAAAACGACCGGAAATGCTGGCAATTTTTTCGTGTGGTTGCAGGCGCTTACGTAATTTTCGCAAATGACTAATGGCCGAGTGTGGTGAGGAATCACGACCATCGGTAAATAGATGCAAGTACACGTGTGACCGACTTTGTCGACGCAACAATTCCAATAACGCGTATAAATGTTCAGGGTGAGCGTGTGCGCTTTGGCCGTTAGTCAGTAAACCGACCAAATGCACAGCCCGCGTTGCCGGAGTTTGGTGCAGTGTTTCCAAAAACGCCTGATTCTTAAAAAAAGTGCCGTCTTTAATCATGTGCGAAATGCGAACCGTATCTTGTTCGACCACGCGACCGGCCCCAATATTAAAATGTCCCGCTTCGGAATTTCCCTCTTGTCCAGGCAGCAAACCCACATCGCGTCCATGTGCACTCAACGTCGTACTTGGATACTTATCCCAATACGAAAAAATGGCCGGAGCAGTTTCGGGAGTAATGGCATTACCGACTTGCGCTGGATCAGCCATCCCAAATCCATCCAAAATAATTAGTACCGCAGGAATTTTAACGTTGAGCTTTTTCATGTAGCAATTCAGTTTCAATTTCCATTAAACGATTATATTTTTCGACACGCTCTGAACGTGACAGTGAACCAGTTTTAATAAACTCAGCATTAACAGCCACTGCTAAATCCGCAATAAACGTATCAGCTGTTTCGCCCGAGCGATGTGAAACCGAGACCGCATAACCATTGGCTTTGGCCAGATAAATGGTATCCATGGTTTCGGACAAGGTGCCAATTTGGTTAAGCTTAATTAAAATGGCGTTGCCAACACCTTGATCAATCCCTTGTTGCAGCCGAGTGGCGTTGGTCACGAACAAATCATCGCCGACCAACAATACTTCCTCACCCAAACGCTTGGTCAATTTGGCCCAACCCTTCCAATCATCCTCGGCTAAACCATCTTCGAGCGAGATGATTGGATAATTCTTAACCCATCGGTCGAGCTGAGCAATCATTTGATTATCATCGAGCGCAGCGTGTCCAGGATTTAAGGCATAACCTTGCTTATCAAAAAATTCCGAAGCGGCCAAATCAAGAGCCAACGATACATCGGCGCCTGGTTCGTATCCAGCTGCTTTAATGGCTTGAATCAATAATTTTAAAGCAGCTTCGTTACCAGGAACGACTGGAGCAAAGCCACCTTCGTCACCCACGCTGGTGACCAGACCTTTTTTACGCAAAATATCCGCCAACACATGAAACACCTCGGCCCCAATGCGCACGCGTTCACTAAGCTTGCGGTGGTGCGGCACAATCATGAATTCTTGAATCGATAAACCATCATCGGCATGACGCCCGCCATTAATCACGTTCATGGTCGGCTGCGGCAAAATCCACCGACTTTCGTTCAAATTATAGGCCGTGCGTAGCCAACGATATAATGGTTGTTTGGCGTGCGCAGCCATGGCCCGCGCATACGCTAACGAAACCGACAAAATTGCATTTGCACCTAAGTTGCTTTTATTATCAGTTCCATCTAAACGCACCATGGTGGCATCAATGATTCGCGGACTCCCGGCTTTGGTCCCTTCAAATACTGGTGCAATTACGCGATTTACGTTACGCACTGCTTTTTGCACCCCTTTACCGCCATAGCGTTCGCCACCATCACGCAACTCCAAGGCCTCATGCACACCAGTGGAAGCGCCACTTGGCACAGCGGCCACCCCTTGTGCACCGCTCGATAAAGTCACCGTAGTCCGTAACGTCGGGTTACCCCGCGAATCTAAAATTTCCAAAGCCCGAATCGACGTAATTTTAACGGTTTTCATAAACGAATACGAAAAATATACCCCCAGTATAACAAAAAACCGCCCAGTTTCCCAGGCGGTTTTATTTTTTTTAATTGATCTCGAAGATAACCGTGACGTGCATATTCACGTCGGTGGTGCCTGCCTCCAGCGAAGGACTGGCGGCCGGGCCACCGCCCATACCCACCCCCTCATACTTGTCATAACCAAGATTCTGAGCCCCGGTATTTTCGTATTCATTGTAGGTTACCACGCTACGAATACGAACCCCGAGCGCTTTTGACAGCACTTCAGCCTTTTGATTCACTTTGGCCAAAGCATCCTGGCGGGCCAAATCTTTGTAGGCATCACGGTCATCCACGGTAAAACGTAAACCGCTAACATTGGTCGCTCCAACTTCGCCAGCTAACGCAATCACTTTATTGGCCTTACTCAAATCTCGCACTTTTACGGTAACATTCTGACTCACCCGATAACCACGTAGCACCTGTGTGCCATCCTTATAGTCATACTGCGGATAAATATCATAGTTCGCAGTTTGAATGTCTTTTTTATCTACGCCCAAACTTTGGATTTTGGTCAGTAAATTATTAATGACCACGGTATTTTTTTGCTGCGCTTCGGCAACTGTCTTGGCCTCGGCCTCCATACCGATAGTTGTTACCGCAATGTTTGGCGTCATCACCGCCTTGCCGTCAGCCTCAACCGTAATTGTGCGTTGCATGCGATCGGCCATGCCGATGTATTCGTACTTTTTTAAATTATTACGAATCAACGTACCCAAAAACACAATCCCGTACACCACCAAAATACCAACCAACGCCCACAATAATTTGCGTGGCCCTGGACCAAGATTCTGGTCCTCGATTTTAACAGGCATATAAAGAAATTAAAGGTCTAATAAATGGATTATACCACAATTATTTGACTTGCAGAACCGTAATTCCGGGTAATTTTTTACCGGCCAAAAACTCGAGCATCGCTCCCCCAGCCGTGGACACAAAGCTGAGCTTCTTTGTTAGTGATAATGCATCAAGGGCCTGTAATGTTTCACCGCCACCAGCAACCGTAAAGGCGCCACGCTTGGTGACCTTGGCAAAAATGCGAGCCACCGCAAATGTGCCCTCGTCGTACGGGCTCTGTTCGAACATACCCATGGCCCCACTCCACAGCAATGTTTTTGGAGCTAGCAATATTTCCTCGAGCCAACCAATTGTGGCTGGGCCAAGATCAAAAATAGCTTCGCCTGGTTCACAAATAGGATGTCGTTTAGGCCCAATCTCCACCACCCGCCAGTTGTGCCCATCGTGTGTACCAACCACCACGTCAATTGGTAGTAGCAAATTTTGTTTTTTGGTCAGGGCCTTGGCCTGCTTCAAAAAAGCCGTATCCACCAACGAATCACCGACCCCATACCCCAAACTCGCTAGTACAGTATTCAAAATTCCACCACCAACAATAATCGCGTCAGCACTGCGACTTAGTTGTTGCAACACTGGCAAGCGAGTTTCGATTTTGGCACCACCAATCAAGGCGACAAATGGACGTGGTGGTTTCTCGATCACCTTACCCAAGGCTGCAACTTCTTTGGCCACTAACAAACCACTATATGTGGGCACATACTTGGCCACTCCCACCACCGAAGCCGCAGCCCGGTGGGCCACCGCAAACCCATCGAACACAAAAATGTCCGCTAAAGCAGCCAATTGTTTAGCCAGAGCTGGGTCATTTTTTTCTTCACCCGAATTAAACCGAATATTTTCAAGCATCACGATTGTTTCCTTGCCCTGCGTCTTGTCCATGGCCACGACTGGAATTTTTAGCTTGAGCAAATTACCCAAGGCTTTGGCCACTGGGGCGAGTTTTAAATCGGGCACCACCTGTCCATTGGGCCGACCTAAATGCGAAACCACAATAATTTTAGCGCCTTTTTTGCGCAACAATTGCAGAGTTGGAACCACGGCTTTCAACCGAGTCAGATCAAGGACCTTCCCTTTTTTAACCGGCACATTCAAATCCAACCGCACCAAAACGCGTTTGTTTTTTAAACTCTTGAGTTCAGTCACTGAACGAATGTGCATATTATTTTTTACCAACGTGCAAGGCCATTTCTACTAATCGATTGGCATAACCCCACTCGTTATCATACCAGCCCACCACTTTGACCAAGTTGCCATCAACCACATTGGTTAAATGCAAATCGACAATCGCGGAATGTGGATTACCAATAAAATCACTGGAAACTAATTCTTCGTCAGTGGTGGTTAAAATATTTTTGAGATACGTTTTGGCCGCCTTTTTCATGGCTTCGTTGACTTGCGCAACAGTTACATTTTTCTTTAACAACACCGTTAGGTCAGTCAACGACACGGTAATGGTGGGTACACGCACAGACAAGCCGTCAAATTTATTTTTTAATTTCGGAATTGCTTGAGTAACTGCAATGGCCGCACCAGTCGAAGTGGGTACCATATTTTGAGCAGCAGCCCGCGCCTCGCGCAAATCTTTGCTCGGACCATCTTGTAGAACTTGCGACGCGGTATACGAATGCACAGTGGTCAACATGGCTTTTTCAATCCCAAATTCCTGTTCTAACACCAACATCATTGGCGCCGCGCAATTGGTGGTACATGAAGCATTATTAATAATCTTTTCACCTTTGTAGTCTTTGTCATTTACACCTTTGACCAAAGTTTTAATCTCACCTTTGGCTGGTGCCGAAATTAACACTTTTTTGGCCCCGGCCTGCAAATGTTTGCCCGCACCCTCTTCGTCACGGAAAAAACCCGTGCATTCCAAAACCAAATCAACGCGCAAATTTTTCCATGGCAAAGCACTTGGATCTTTTTCCGCAAACACGGGAATTTTTTTACCAGCAACAATAATATGTTTAGCATCTGATTTGACGGCATAATCAACGTCAGGATACGCCGTGTCATGCTTTAATAAATGCGCCAAAATAGTAGGACTGGTCAGGTCATTAATCGCCACGACCTCGACCCCCTTTTTGGACTGCAAAACTTTAAACGCGTGACGGCCAATGCGGCCGAATCCATTGATAGCAACACGTAACATAAGTATTAATTAGATTTTTGTAAAACTTCGGAACGATTAATAATCCCGCCGCGACCCTTAGTTTTATCTGGACTATAATCCAAAGGTTCGCTCTGGGCTTTATCATACCCGATTTTTTCGTAAGTGACTATAAACTTACTTGGCCCAACCAAGACTGCGTAGCGGCCATTATTATCCGTCACTGCAGTACTAACCAATTTATTGTAGGCAGCATCAAACACACGCACTACCACACGACCAAGGCGATTCTTCTGGGCTTTGTCGCGCACCACGCCCCACGCATCTGGTTTTAATTTGTAACCAACAATGTAGAACAAAGCGTACACTATGGCGTGAATGCCCACAAAAATACCGATCAAGACGGATGGCGTGATCACAAAACTCACCACACTAAAGACCAGACCAGCACTGCTAACAATACGATGCACGGCTTTTTTGGTTTTTTGACGGATAATTTGTAAAGCCGATGGGTTACCACTATCTGGTTCAAGTGGAATGCTAAACGAAATTTCTGGATTTCCGGCTGGTGCAGTAAATGTAGCCCCTTTGTAAACATTAAGGAACGGAGCATCATCAGCTAGACCTAAATCAACAATCCCCTTGTAACCAGCTTTATTAACCTCGAGACGATACTTTTTACTGACTTCTGGTACGGCCATAAAATAACGGCCTTGCAAATCTGTTACTTGTGATTGGATTACTCGCCCAGTATCTGCCTCTAACAAACGAACGGCGGCCAAATCAACTGGCAACTTGCTGTAAGCATTATAGACAACGCCCCACGCTTTAGCATTGCGGCGACGAAGTGCCAAGATTGGTTGTGCAAAAACAAAGTGCATGAAATTGAGCATTGAAGCTGCACCCACACCTGACAAGGCGTTTGCCACCGCCGCAGTTACTAAACTTGGCGCGACCACAACCTGATTGGTGGTCTGAACAGTTGGTTCAGAAACAAACTCTACTGTTTTATCAATTGCAGCCACGACTGTTTGTGCAACAGGACCACGAATATTATTGATTAACTTAGTTGGTGTCAGAGAAGTTGGAATTGTAATTTCTTCACCATTTGTACCGCCAACACTGCCAGCTACACCAGCGCCATTGCCTCCATTTGCAGAACTATTTGGACCTGAACCACTAGTACCGCTACCACCGCCACTTCCACCAGTGCCGTCGCTGCCCGCACCATCAGTGCCACCAGTTCCATCACCCCCCGCCGGATTCCCGGTTGGGTCACCATTTGGATTTCCAGTTGGGTTATCTCCATTCGGGTTACCAACTGGTGGTTTATCGA
This sequence comes from uncultured Gammaproteobacteria bacterium, assembly GCA_964390625.1. GTDB lineage: Bacteria > Patescibacteriota > Patescibacteriia > Magasanikbacterales > UBA922 > 2-12-FULL-41-16. The sequence continues at coordinate 10,221 of CAYMID010000008.1, forward strand.
TTGGTGGCTTATCGTCTACTGGTTTATTCGGAGTACAGTTAGGACCAGTTGTGCCCGCTGGACACGCTGGTTTATCTGGTGTGCAATTTGGTCCGCTCGTACCAGGTGGACA
>CAYMID010000008.1:10432-28966 GCA_964390625.1 uncultured Gammaproteobacteria bacterium
CTGGACACGCTGGTTTATCTGGTGTGCAATTTGGTCCGCTCGTACCAGGTGGACAATCTTCTGGCTTATCGTCTACTGGTTTATTCGGAGTACAGTTAGGACCAGTTGTGCCCGCTGGACACGCTGGTTTATCTGGTGTGCAATTTGGTCCGCTCGTACCAGGTGGACACGCTGGTTTAGGATCACACTGTGTACCAACGCAGGCTTTATTAATAATCACACTCAAGTTAGCAACGGCTGAAAGATTACCCGCCAGATCAGATAATGACGCTTCCAATCGATAATTCCCTGGGGTAAATAAATTACTATTTAAAGTAATGAACCAATTACCAGCCGAGTCTGTATCAGCATAAAATGTGCCAATCGAGACACCAGCGCGTTTGAGCACTAAGGTTAATCGCGCATTTGGTTCAGTTGCTACCAAACCAGAAACTTTTACGTTTCCCGTAACCAAACCAGTCGAAGATACACCCGTCAAATAAAAAGTTGGTGTTACAGGTGGTGTTGTATCCAAAACCGTACACGCATACGTATCATACGTAAAGCCCTTTAGACTGCTAGCAAAACGAGCATTTACACATTTCTTTCCATCTACACCAGTCAGTGTCCATGCAAACGCACTTTTAATTGTTTCAAAACTAACTCCACTAAAGTCAACACTCGGTGCACCGTCGCTCCCCTTTAACGCAATCATGTCAGCATAGCTAGTTACTGCCTCAACAAAAATATTTCGCTGGTTAGTTAAATAAACCGTTGACCCACCAACTGTTTTGGTTAATTTTACCAAACCATCCTTAATTAGATCACAATTTGGATCTTTTGCTTGATCACATGTCGGCTTAGGCGGAACAGGATCCGGTGTTGGTACTCCACCACCGCCACCGCCCCCACCAGTGCCTCCGGTGGAGCCTGATTGCGTTGTTACACTGGCAGACACTTGACTTGTCTCAATTCCCAGCGCGTTGCGTGCCTTAACCGCAAAAGTATACGCTGTACCTGCAGACAAATTAGTAAACGTATAATACGTGCTGGTTACCCAACCAGAATTATTAATTGTGTTAGCACTATCAAAAACATAATATTCAGTGCTCGATGGATTACTATTAGCGCTCCACGATACTGTAGCCGCATTACTTGTACCGGCCACGGCCGAGGCACCGCTTGGTGCATTAGCATAAGTATAGACCGCACTTGAAGTGGCGTACGTAGAATTTCCGGCTGTTCCAACTGCACGAACACGCAGGTATTGCGTAGTGTTTGGCGCCAACCCAGTCACAGTGACGGCAATAGTACCACTGGCCACCGAATTTGCAGCGCCAAAACTAGAGCCATTGGTTGAGGTACTATATTCATAACTTGTTTCAATGGACGAATTGTCTGTCCATGACCATCCAATTGAACTAGTGCTCACAGTGCTGGATACCACTGCAGAGGCAGGATTTGGTGCATCCATTAATGTAAAGGTGGCGGTAGTAGTTGAATAATTACCCGCGGCCACCCGATTGTCAAAGTAGCGAATACGCCAGTAGTACACTGTTTGTGTAGCTGACTCACGACCATCATCATTTAAAGCCAAACTAAGGGTCGGGGTTGAACCAAAATTTCCATAACGAATATCCTGACACCGTGCGCCATTACTACAACTTGTAATCGATGTACCGGTTGAACCAGAATCCCAATGAGTAATCGTAGCGAACGAAGAGCTGGTACTAACCTGAATATGTGCTCGTGAGGCTACATCACTAACTTCTGGATCAGTAAAAATCGCGGAAAAAGCAGGTGTGGTTGTTGCCAACTGTGTTGGATTAGTTGAACCAGATTGAGCACTATCGACCCCGGTATATAAATTACTTGGTGGATATGGAGAGAGTGCGGTAGTACCAGGCGTACCAGTGGTAGCAGTAGTAGAAAAGGTAGTAATTGTACCTGGCGAAGTGGTCGCAGTGCCGCTAAAACTATAAATTTCAGAAACCAAAAGGACGCGGCCGCCACCACCCGAACCACCCGAACAAGTACCGCCACCATGGCCGCCATTACCACCGTTGGCGGTAATTGAACCCGAGCCACTAATGGTAGTTGCCGAGACGTAAATACCACCACCCGAACCACCACCCGATGCGTTAGTTGGGATACCACCACAACCAGAGCTACCATTGCCACCATTGGCTGACAAAATACCGTTTACCGTCACGTTCGTGCCCACTAATTTAATAATACCACCACCAGCACCACCAACAATGGTGTCGTAATAACCACCAGCACCACCAGAACCAGCGTCCTGTTCTGGAGTATTGGTTGTGCCATAAATTGCCCCGCCAAACGCATTAGTTTCACTTCCTTTACCACCGGCACCACCATAACCACCACCGCCGCCCAAATTAGTGTCATTATAACCACCACCTGGCCCATACCCATTGGCACGAGATGTCGAAGTGGTACCACCGCCACCAAGAACATACTTGCCGGTAGCCCCGGCATACCCAGTCGAATTCGCTGAAATGGTTCCCGAAGCAGTCAGTATAATTGTTGGCGCCGAAATGTTGATTGAGTGAACAATAGCGTGGGTGTTTGTCGGTGTAGTCAAAATCCCAGCCACAGTCAAACTAGTTAAGCTCCAGGCCGTACTCGTATTTACTTCTTCAATCACCATGGTCGAACTGGTGGCCACCACTAAATCGGTAATCCCCGAAATTTGGTATGGCTTAGCAATCAACTTGTTTCTACCTGTTACTGTAAATGAACTTGGGGTTACTAAATTACCATCAACATCGATGGTAGAGCTAACTGACGTAGACCCTAAACTGGAAGAAGTAATGGTAAAAGTAGTACCTGAAGTAACCGTAAAATACGCATTGTCACTAACATACAAATTTGCCACGGTCATTGTGCTCGAACTATATGTTGGCGTGTCGTGTGTACTGGTAGCATTTTGGATATACAAATCTGGATAGGTAGCGCTACTTCTTTTTTTGTATAACGTACCTCCACCACCATCTTTAGCATCGTTCAAAGTTGAACCACCATTACCACCATAATAATTAAATGTGCCAGAAAAATTATCAGTCGAATGTCCTGTAATTGCAATGCGTCCACCACCACCACCGCCACCACCATCGTCAAACGCGTTACCATAGCCACCAGCCCCACCAACTGCGGAAATTGTGCCACTGCCTGCAAGAGTACCCCCGCTAGTAAAATCAAACCACACTGCGCCGCCAGCGCCGCCGCCAGGATGACGATCACTGCCGACTACACCATTACCCCCATCAGCACTAACAGAACCATTAATTGTTGCGGTTCCACCACCAGTGATTACTAACTTAATCGCCCCACCACCATAGCCGCCACAGAAAAAATACACATTACCCCCACTCGAGCCATACTGAGTTGGCCCAGACATTGAATCATACACAAAATTTGAAGCTGTCAAAGCATTGTTGGCCGCACGACCGCCTAAGCCACCGTGGCCACCACCACTACCTTCGCCACTACTACCATATCCAAGAGCTGGACCAACTCCATTACTTTGTGCACTTGCCGAACAGCCTGCACGATTAAAGCCCTTTGCGTTAACATTTAGCACAGAACTAGTCTGCATGTTTATATTGGCGGCCGTAAACAAAAACCCATATGCCTGACTAGCAGAATCACCGGTATTAATTGTGTGGGTTAAAGTCGAAGTAGATTCGGCAGTCAACGTCCCGGTAATGGTTTGCATGACTGCATTGTTTTGCACCAAAACACCACCAGGACCAACAGTTAAGTTACCGCCCGTACCAATGTTTCCGGTAAGTGTAACCGTAACCGTGGTGCTTGCTACATTACCAATGGTAAGCGAATTAAAATTCGCTGTACTATCAATCGTAACACTTAAGTTAGTGGTGCTACTTGCAATAGTTACATCATCAGCGCTGGTTGGCACACTGCCGCCACTCCAGTTCAAAGCATCACTCCAGTTGGTGCTCGAACCTCCAATCCAAGTAATTGTGCTTGCTCGCGCAGCCGGCACCAGACGGTCATTCCAGCCTAATGGATTCACCCCAAACGTAAAATACCAGGTAACCACAAAAACCACGAGCGAGAACGTGGCGAACATTTTTTGAATACCTTTTTTGTTCATACCTGATACACCCACATAAAGCTATTGTACCACAATTTACTACAATTAAAAAATATCCCCAGTCAGGCAAAGACTGGGGATATTTTGTGTAAATTAATTACTTGTTTAGAATGGCTCTGGTGGCTGGCCCAACTCCACCAGTCTGCTGAATTCCGCTGGCTGCCTGGTATTTTTTCACCGCGGCCTTAGTAGCATTACCATAAAACCCAGTGGCAGCATCCTCCATGTAACCGAGGGCTTTGAGGCGATGTTGGAGTTCAGTGACGGCTACACCACGTGCGCCAATATACAAATTCTGAGTAAACTTATACTCACTACCCACACTCGGGGCTACCGGTGCTACTGTTGGTGCAACCGGAGTAACTATGCCTTTGTTTAAAATGGCTCTGGTGGCTGGCCCAACTCCACCAGTCTGCTGAATCCCATTGGCTTTTTGGAAGGCTTTTACAGCGGCGACCGTTTGAGATCCGTAAAAACCAGTCACGTCAGCCTGCAAATACCCCCTTTCCTTGAGCAATTTTTGCAACTCAGTGACTACTGCCCCCCGAGAACCGGCAAATAAATTCTGTTTGAATTGGTAAGTTACCAACACTGACCCTGATCCGGTTGATTCAACCAAGTTTGGCTTGTTCTCTGGTGCAGCATCGACCACCAAATTGATAGAATCCTGCGCCGAGGCTATCCCACCAGCAGCAGTACGGAAACGAACATAGACTGTTTTTTGTCCCTTACTACCAGACAAACTCCAGGTTACCGAAGGTTGATATGTTTGGAATGAGGCAGTACTAAACGATGGATCAGCCGAAATTGCCATCTGTACCGCAGTCGGCACCTTAAAATCAAGTCTAACTTTTGTTTGAATGGTTTCGTAGGCACCAGCATTGATGGTTACCGCATTATTACGCTCATTATTGTCGGTTAAATTAGTAAAGGTAAATTCTGGTTTACCATTTGCTAAACCACGATACTCAACCTTAATATCATTGATTTGGTCTTCATCAGTATCGACCACACGGGACTCACCTTTCTTGAGCGTTACAATGATCGGATTTGAACGAATTTCCGCCGTAACTTGAGAATCGCTTGCCTGACGCACAGTCACAGTATGGTTTGCACCACCAACCGAAACTGGCTTGGGCTGGCTAACTTCAAAGGTCTCTGTTCGTGATGTTGCCGGAACTACTGGTGCAACCACTGGAACAGCCGGTGCCGCTGCGGGGGCCGCAGCACTACCCCCAGAAGAACCGCTACTAGACGATGATTCGGAATTAGTAGATGCGGCCGTAGAAGTGGCTGAATACGCGGTTGTAGATGCGCTGTTGGCCAAATACTGTGCTCTTACTTTAAATTGATAGCTTGTATTTGCAGTCAAACTAGTTACGGTATAGCTTGTAGCCGTGGTAGTAGCGGACAAAGCGCCTGCGGTTACATTGTAAACTTCGTATACAGTCCCAGAACCATTGCTATTGGCTGACCACGAAACAGTCATACTGGTTGTTCCGGCGGCCGAGGCCGAAACACTAGCTGGAATTGCTGGGTCAGTATATGTGGATGAAGCTGATGAAAGGGTGCTGGTGTTTCCGTAAGCATCAGTGGTCAAAACTTGAAACGAATACAGTGTGTTTGGACTTAGCCCAGTGTATGAAGTGCTGGTGACAGAAGAAGCGGTAGTTGAAGCTGAACCAGCGGTGCTGCTAACGGTATATGTATTTGCGCCACTAACGTCAGCCCAGCTAAAAGTGACGGAACTTGTGGACACCGAAACACTCTGGCTAGCTGGCGCTGACAAAGGAACGTTATCAACGGTAAATGTGGCGGACTGTCGATACAAACCAAGCCCATATAAATCAGCTCCGGCAATACGGATCATCGCTGTGGTTGTAGCGGTTACCCCATCTGCTTTGGTATCCCAGACAAAAGTAACTGTATTAGCACTAGCAGTGCTAATACCAGTAACTCGTCCAGCAGCTGTACTGACTGAACCACTACTGGCCGAAGCCGAGGCCAAAGTAGTCGAAGCCCAGGTAGTACCACCATTTAATGAGTAGTCGACATACAATGTGGTGCTGTCCCCATCAACATCACTGATACTAGATGTAACCGTAACATAGCCTGTACCCGAAGTAGCAAAAGACGGTGTAATCGCGGTTGATGTTGGCAAATAATTCCACGATGGATCGCGCAAACTAGTGGTAACAAAGCGCATTTGATAACCACTAACATACAGCATACCTAATTCTCGTGTCGTTGTGTTTAGAGCAATACTCATGCCCGCTTCTTGGCGAATCAAATCAGTTGTAACTGTTTCCGTAACTAATGACGAAGTATTGATCGATAACGCCAAAACAGAGCTGGTGGCATAAAATATACCAGCTGGCTGTGTATTATTAAATATTGTTAAGGCAGGACTCTCCAAAACATACCCAGTCATATCGGTCATACCAGCAGTCATGCCCTGAGTTGAAAAAGTACTGGTAACCCAATTTCCTGAAGAGTCCTGGATACCGTAAATTAATCTCGAAGTAGCAGTTGCCGAGGTTGGCATTCCTGACAAATCAGCGGCCGTAAACTCACGGTACAATATGGCCAACCGACCCAATACTGTTGGGGCAGCTGTTCCATTGTAAATAGTAGAGTTTGTTAAATTGCTGTTAATAATACTAATAGGCCCACTAATGGTTGAGGTTGTCCAGGTAGCACCGCGGTTAGTTGACCTTAAGCTTATAAAGTGAGTCTGTGAACTCGTAGCCGCACCATAAATAACATGAATGGTATCTGTGCCTTCAATATTTACACCTAAAACTTCTGCTTGGTATACGTTACCATCGTAGGTATAGCTGATGTTTGCGGCAGTGCTCGATGTCCACGAAGCCAAGGCAACCCCAGGGCTAGTATTGGTAGCCACATAAATATACCCTTCCTTACGGAAAGCCATGGCTGCTAAGTTAGTGGACGTGGCAAAGGCAGTATATATTCTTCCTGAAGGAGCTGTCGTACCACCAGTGGTACCATTTACCACTGCCCCACCACGCCAGGTAACACCGTCAGTAGAAGTGGCGGTGTAAATATCGGCATCTGTTTGACGCTTATACGCAATGGCAAAATAACCGTATGGAGCATTATAGGTAAGACTACCAATTGAAACCGACGAGTTGTTTGTTTCGTCTACCGCAATCCCCGTGTTGATCTGAACTGGTGGCGACCAGTTTACCCCATTGGATGAAGTGGTAAAAAACAAGTTACAAGAACCAGAAGGACCACAAGTACTGGTCGGGGTTACGCCTGTGCTGCTAGTGAAGGCTACATAGTAAACACCACCCACAGAAATCATGCGGTTGTGACTATTATTTGGGACACTGTGTATAGTTGTGGTGGCACTATACGTAAGTGCAGCCTCGGCAGAATCAGGATTACCAACAAATTTTGGCAGCCATAGACTCAGTAGGCTGAGTAGACCGAGGAAGCTAAAAATTAAATACGCTGGCAAACGAAGACGAAGTTTTTCTGTGAAGGACATAGCCCTAAATTATTGAGAGGCAAAAGTTATGCGTAGATTATATCACATTTTTTTACATACAAAAAATCCCGACCTGTGTCGGGATTTTAATTTAGACTTTTTCTGTGGATAACTTTGGTGTTCACTTACTTACTAAGCTCGGCACCAACCTCGGCGGCAAAGTCAGTTTGTGCCTTTGCAATCCCCTCACCTAGTTCATAACGAACAAAGCGGCGGATGGAAATTTTTTCACCAATCTCACCGGTTTTTTCAGCGAGCAATTTTTCAATAGTTTTGTCTTCGTCCTTGATAAAGGCCTGGTTCAACAAACAAATTTCGCCGTAGAACTTGGCGAGCTTACCCTCGACAATCTTAGCGATCATCTCGGCTGGCTTGCCTTCGGCCTTGAGAGTTTCGGCGTATACATTGCGCTCACGATCGAGTTCTTCAGCGGGAATGTCGGCACTGGTTAAATAGCGAGGTGCAGCAGCAGCAATGTGCATAGCCAAATCAGTGGCCAAAGCACGGAAACTGTCAGTACGAGCCACGAAGTCGGTTTCGCAATTTAACTCTACAAGTACACCAATACGGCCAGCGCCGTGGATGTAGCTAGTCACCACACCTTCGGCTGCTACCTTGTCAGCACGCTTAGCAGCTTTGGCTGCACCACGTTGACGCAAAATATCAACGGCTGCATCAAAGTTACCATTAGTTTCTTCAAGCGCCTTTTTGCAATCCAACATACCGGCCCCGGTTTGGGCACGAAGCTTAGCGACATCAGCGGCAGTAATTGCCATATGGAAACAACTAAAGAGTAAATTCGGATTGACCGAACCTGAACTTAACTAATTAGGCCTGAGCCGCTGGCTTGGCAGCCAAGGCTTCGGTGCGGCCTTCTTTGATGGCGCTGGCCACCAAATTGACCATTAAAGTCAAGGATTTTACGGCGTCATCATTAGCTGGGATTGGGTAGGCAACCTTGGCTGGGTTAGCGTTAGTGTCGCACAAACCAATAATTGGTACGTTCATCTTGTTAGCTTCAACCACAGCTGTCTTTTCGCGCTGGACTGATGGAATGAACAAGGCATCTGGCATACGATCCAAAGTGGCCAAACCTCCCAGGTACGAATCCTGCTTTTCGATTACACGAGCAATTTCGAGCTGTTCTTTTTTGGTGTAGTTACCAAGTTCACCAGCCTGGAGCTTGGCTTTGGTCGAAACGTAATTCTTGATCAACTTACGCATTTCTGGGAAGTTGGTAAGCATACCGCCGAGCCAACGATCAACTAAGAAAGGCATACCACATTCCTGAGCAGCGGCTTTAACGAGCTCACGAGCCTGTGGCTTGGTTGTAACAAACAAAATAGTCTTGCCTTCGGCCGCCATTTGTTTAACCTGCGGCAAAATTGCCTTGAGCTGACGCTCGGTTTCCTCGAGGTTAATAATGTGTACACGATTGCGGTCACCAAAAATAAACGGCTTCATTTTTGGGTGCCAACGCGATACTTGGTGACCAAAATGGACACCGGCTTGGAGCATCTCCAAGATACTTGGGTAGTTCATATTTTCCTTTTAACCTCCTAACCCCGGCCTCGGGGATGGCCCGAAGAGGAAAAAGTGGGGAAAGTGAGGGATAAATTAGTGGCCTTATTTTAGATAAAAAGGCTGATTTTGTCAAGAGCTGTTATCCCCCGCTCCAGGCCTTGACAGGGCCCAAAACCCATGATATAGTTGGCCCACTCTATTTTTTTGCTATGAAGCAAGCTATCCACCCAAAATATAACACCGAGACCGCTGTGGCCTGTGCCTGTGGTAACACGTTTGTAACTGGTTCGATCAAAGACACGCTCCGCGTCGAAATCTGCAACGCCTGCCACCCATTCTACACTGGTCAGGAACGCTTGGTCGACACAGCTCGCCGCGTTGAGAAATTCCAGGACAAAATGTCCCGTGTTGAGGCTGCTGCCGCTACTCGCAAGGGTAAAAAGGCCAAAGATGCCAAGCGCGCCACTGCCAAGGCCGAAGCCAAGGTTAAAGCCACTGCCAAGGCCGAGGCTGCTCAGTAGATACCCCAAAAAAACAGCTCATCTTAGGGCTGTTTTTTATTTTACTAAATCGGTATACTCCCCCATATGCTTCCTAAATATACCCAACTCAAGACGCGCTTAGCCGAACTGGAAACCCTACTCCAAGACCCAGCGGTGATTAATAATTCGGAAAAGTTGCAAAAAACTTCGTCTGAATACGCTGAACTCAAACCCACTGTTGAGGAAATTTTGATTTTAGAAAAAATTGAAGCAGCCTTGGCCGACACTACCGAGATGGCCAAGGGTAGTGATGAAATGGCTGACATGGCGCGTGCAGAATTACCAGAGCTAGAAGCAAAAAAAACTGTCCTTGAAACTCGCTTGGCCGAAATGACCCGCCCAGTTGACCCAATGGATAAAAAAGACGTGATTGTGGAAATTCGCGCCGGTGCTGGTGGTGACGAAGCTGGCTTGTTTGCCGCCGAGCTCATGCGCATGTACATGAGGTATGCCGAAGCACAGGGCTGGAAAACTGGTTTGATTGACGAAAGTCGCAACGAAGCTGGTGGGTACAAAGAAGTAATTTTTTCAATCAAAGGACACAAAGTGTACCAGCAATTAAAATACGAAATGGGTGTTCACCGTGTGCAGCGTGTGCCTGAAACCGAAAAAGCTGGGCGCGTGCACACCTCCACGGTAAGTGTGGCCGTACTCCCCGAAGTTGAAGAAACTGAATTGCACATTGATGCCAAAGATTTGCGCATTGATACGTTTATGGCTGGTGGTAAGGGTGGCCAAAGTGTTAACACCACCTATTCGGCCATTCGCATTGTACACATTCCCAGTGGTTTAGTCGTGCAATGCCAAGATGAACGTTCGCAACAACAAAATCGCGCCAAAGCCATGGAGGTGCTACGCGCGCGTTTGTACGAAATGCAACAGGCCGAACAAAAAGCCAAACTCGACGCGGCGCGCAAAGACCAAATTGGTACTGGCGACCGCAGTGAAAAAATTCGCACGTACAATTTTCCTCAGGATCGCATTACTGATCACCGCATTCACGAAAACTGGAACAGCATTCCACGCATTATGGATGGTGACCTTGCTCCAATCTTGAACGCCCTAATGGCCGCAGACAACGCAGCCAAAGATCACGTGTAATATGAAAGCCTCTCGCCTCCTCCGCTCTGCGGCCAAACGCATTGATGCGGGCGAGGCCGCCATTTTGCTCGCACACACGATTACCCAATCGCGGGAGTTTTTGTTAACACACCCCGAAGTATCGGTTTCATTGTGGCAAGCAATTAAATTTTGGGGTGCAGTTAAAAAACGCACCAACCATTGGCCAATTGCCTACTTGGTAGGACACAAGGAATTTTTTGGGCGCGATTTTATTGTCTCACCAGCCACTTTAATCCCACGTCCAGACAGCGAATGCATTATTGAATCTGCCAAAAATGAGGCTGAACATAGTGCACCCTTAATTTTTGATATTGGTACTGGTAGTGGTGCACTGGCGATTACCTTGGCTGCCGAAATTCCCACAGCGCGCGTGTTCGCTAGCGATGTGTCGCGCGCCGCTTTAAAAATCGCTAAGCAAAATGCCGCTAAAAATGAAGTGCGCATTGAATTTGTACACGGTTCGCTATTAACGCCACACGAAAAAACCATTAAACGTGCCACTGAGCCTGTATTTATTATTGCCAATCTCCCCTACCTCACACCAACCGAAATTAAAACCGAACCCAGCCTGACACACGAACCAGTTCTTGCACTCGCTGGCGGCGATGATGGCTTAAATTTATACCGCACCCTGTGGTCGCAAATTCACCAATTGCGCACACAAACAAAACCACACGTGCCGTGGCACGTGTGGTGTGAAATTAACCCTGAGCAATTACAAACTCTCTTTAGTTTGGTTAGTAGCCTTTTTCCGACCGCGCAGCTGTGTCCGTTGACTGATCTTAGTGGCCACGCGCGTGCGTTGTGGGTCGTGGTGAACGAATAGCCAAGCACCGGCCCCAATTAATCCGTTAAGCATATCACCGAGCGAATCCGCAATGGTCATTGGCCGCGGAAATGGCTGAAAAAACACAAATATAAATTCGTAGATTTCCCACGCAATCGTGACCATGGCGACCAAGCCCAGAAAAAACAAGTGACTGGCCCAAGCTGGTTTAATATTTGGCTGCCAATTTTTTGGCAAAATCACGGCGAAACGCAGCAAACTCCAGGCCGTAACCATGCCGCCAATCATATGCATTGGCACATCTAAATCAGGCCACAACCCATACAATCCGAGTGGATTATTAATCAACGCATCCCACGCAAACACCACTATCATTGGCAAAAAGGCGCGAACAAAGCGGCCAAGAAAAACTTTATTCATACTTCATTTGTCCGTTTTGAGGAACAACTTCGATCCAAATTTTGCCTGGCGCTAATTTCAGTGACGAACCATCACCACTCACCCACTCGGTTTGCGAATTTACGCTGGCTTTGCGCCAAACACCTAATTGTACTTGGCCTCGCGAAAACACAGCGGCCTCGCCACGGCCCAACGTATCAATCGCCAAGCGCCCAACTTCGTCTAATACCGTCTCGCGCACACGTTGCACGATAATTGTGTCAGCCTCAATCGGTGTGCCATTTTGATCCAAATGTTGGCCCTCGATTTGCCACCGTGCGTAACGGCCAGTGCTAGTGTTGTAACGCCATTCAGCGCGATACGATGGTGGCAAAAACGAAGCCGTAACTTTGGTCACACAATCATGAGTGCACCACGTCGTATCAGTGGCAAAAGTCCAGCGGGCGCGAGCTGGTTCGCTGCTGCCTTTGTAATCAGACCACGCCTTTTGCCATAGATTAGACGAAATGTACGTATTGTGTGGAGCACGACGGTCTGTGCTGCGCCAAAAATACCAACCACGATACATCTCGTTAAGGTCCAACACTTCGCGCGCTTCGATTAATTCTAATGCATCTGGTGAACCGCCCACATGAGCGTACAATGGTTGCGACCACTCAGCCCACCAGTCCAAAAAATACGGACGGGCGCTGCGCACTGGCCCCACCTTCTCGACCTTAGCTTTCAACGGAAACAGTGCCATAAAGCGCGTATAATTAGCCTCGACTGGAGCCTCGTACACAATTTCTGCAGCCGCCAAACCTGACTGCGGACGTGCGTCCACATGATTTTCGATCATCACGGTCACTACTGGTTGATCAACCAAATTTTTTTCACTCACACAACGACCGTTCAAAGTACTGCGATACGGACAATCCGGTGCAATCACTGTGTTTTTCACCACACTCTCCCGCTCATATCGTCGCGCTTCTTGCCCATTCCACAACCAAAATAAAATTCCGGCTAACAACACGGAACTTAAAGCACTCAGACCAATTATCTGTTGAAGATTATTTTTTTTCTTTTTCATTTTTTGATTATACCAAAAAAATAACAGAGTTAGAAATTATAAAACAAAAATCCCCGGCAGTACCGGGGATTTTTTAATTTCGAGAAAATTACTTGGCAGCGTCTTCGGCGCCTTCTTCTTCCTTCTTGCCTTTCTTTTCCACTTCGATCTTCGAAAGATCAACTGCCACTGGAGCTTCCATCGCTTTGAGCTGATCTTCGGTGAGTGGAGGGGTAACTTTGGCAATCACCACATCGGCGGCTTCGGTTACACGAATACCGGCTGGGAGCTTAAGGTCAGACACGCGAATAGCGTCATCAAAGGTTTCGAGTTTGCTGAGGTCAACATCAATCTCACTAACCAAATCTTTTGGCAAACAAGTAACAGTAACAGCATCGTAAGCTTTCATCAAAGTACCGGCCAAACCCTTAACCGCTGGTGCCTCGCCCACAAAGTTAAGTTCGAGTGAAACGGTCATTTCTTCGTTCATCTTGATCTGGCGGAAATCAACGTGTGTAATGACACCACGAACTGGATCCATTTGGACATCCTGGATCAAAGCCTTAACCGGGGTACCTTCGCTAGCCACAGTGAGGTCGATCAAACTCGACTCACCAGCCTGAGCGTATAATTTTTCCAGTTCGCCTTGCTTTACGGCAATCGAAACTGGAGCAGTACGGTCACCACCGTACACTACGCCTGGAACCAAACCATTGCTGCGTACGTCACTAGCGTTACCAGCTGTGCGCGCTTCAGCGTTAATCGAAAACGTCATACAATAATTATTTAAGGCGGGCAGCACACGCTACCAACGCTTGTGATTGTGAATGTAAAATGTGGGCGGCGTCCAAGAGGGTGTCTTCGTTCCACTCCGGGGCCTCGGTGGCGCGGACTAAATCGTCGACCGACAGGTCCGTTACACTCCCCATAACACAGGTCCCGGTGCCAACCTGACCAACGTAGAGCAGACAGGCGTGACCACAGGTAGTGCAGGACATATGAGCCACTCGCCAGCCGCCGTCCTGACGGACAACTTGGCGCTGCCCTTCGCCGTATTCGGACGAACAGAGCGGGCATTCCTTGGCGGCCTTAAAATGGCGCGCAAGCGCTCCAAAATCCAAGGCTGGTGCTTTGGTTCCCATAGAGCGCTGGCTACTATAGCAAAAGGGGGTGGTTTCGTCAAGATCTAAGTACTATCCCCGGTTAGACCGAGCAATACTCTGGGCCAAGCCAATTAAACTGTAATTGATAATAAGCGAAGAGCCGCCATAGCTTACAAACGGCAAAGTGACCCCCGTGACTGGCAAAATTCCAAAGGCTGCCCCTGTGTTGACGATTAGTTGGATAAAAAAGAGCAGGGCAATGCCCAACACCGTATAGGCAGCAAAGTCACTACGGGCGGCTTGTGCAATCATCACCAAGCGCCACAAAACAATCCCATACAGGACCAGCAAACCAGCTAAACCAACAAAGCCAAGTTCCTCGCCAATGACTGACACAATAAAGTCAGTTTGGGCTTCTGGTAAAAAATGCAATTGGCTCTGCGACCCAAAACCTAAACCACGCCCAAAAAAACCGCCCGAACCAACCGCAATCATTGATTGGCGCACATTGTACCCAGCCCCCAGTGGGTCGTGATCTGGATTGATAAACGTTAAAATACGGTCTTTTTGGTATTCTTGAAAAAAACCAAACCAACCTGCCGCAAACACTGTTACTCCTAATAAACCCAGGGTGACTAAATATTTTTTGGGAGTTTTGGTCAACAACAACAAGCCAACCCAAATGCCTCCCAAAACGGCCCCTGACCCAAGGTCAGGCTGGAACATAATCAAACCGATCAAAAAGCCGGTTAAAGCGCCCGTGGCCAACACAAATTGCAAGCGCTCGAATCGTCTCCCCTGCCGTTCAATACGCCATGCCAAAAAAATAATCAAAGCCGCTTTGGCCAACTCAGCGGGCTGAAACGAAAACCCGGCGACTCTAAACCACCCCCGCGTCCCATTAACTGTAGTGCCAATTCCGGGAATAACCACGAGCAATAACAGTGTTAACGCACATAAATATGCAGTACCAGCTCCTGCTTCAAAAAAAGAATAATGAATCATGGCTACCACAAACAAAGCCGTTAAAGCCAAACCAAACGACACTATTTGGGTGGAAAAAAAATTTAGCTCGCCACCGCGTGACAAATCCACGCTATAAATTGTCGTTAAACCAACGCTGGTCAACAGCACGGCCGCGGACAACAAATACCAATCGAATTTTTGTCTGGTTAACGCTAAAAACCAACGCATATTACTGGCCTGGCGTCATGAACGTCGCGGCGTTATACGGATCCATTTCGGGAATCAATTGTACTCCAGTTACATTTAATTGTGCGGCTAGTGATTTTATTTCTTGTGCCCGTGTTTCGCCAGCGCGGAATTGCGGCACCACAATTTGCTTGACTCCCACAATTTGTTCGCCGTCAAAATATAAAGCGGTAAATTTGGCGGACCAAAAACTATAGGCCGAAGTATTAATAATATTGAAGGACAAACTGTGTGTCACCGCACCCGTGGCACTGCTGGCAGGAGTAAAGATCACATCGGTCACGGCAAAGTTAAAACGTTCGGCTAAATACGCCGCGGCATTGGCGATTTGGTGAGCACTAAAACGTTTCCACTCTGTTTTATCAACCACCAGCTGCGGCGCACCTTCGTTGGTATTACCAAGACCCAATAACACTCTTCGCTGACCTGGATAAATGGTTGTAGTTTGGGGCTCAGTTTCGGCTGGACCATACACAAAATGATACGTAACCATAGCGGTCCAGTGTTGATTTGGATTATCAACCAAAGCCAAAAAATCAACTTTGTCCACTCCACTTGGTACTGTTTGTACTGGCGCAATTGCCAATGATTGCGGCGCGGTCATATCGCGCCAATAGGCCCACGGAATTTGAGCTTGGGTCAATTCGGCCTGCATACGATTGTCTGCCCAAATATCAACCGCGACCCACTTACCCCAGGCATACAAACTATAACTGCCCGCCACCAAACACCATGCGGTTAAAATTCCAATCAAAATTTGGCGCAACAATTCACGATTACGCACATACCATTCGCCAAACTTTAACTTTTTGTTTGATAATTCACCCGTCGGATCAACATAACGATCCAACGATGGCTTTTTGTTCGATTGTTTAGTTGGCGGCTTAGAAAACATATGCGACCATTATACCAGCAAATCCTTCTTTTTGGAATTCAAAATAGTCTTTACGTGCCCTATAGGCTACCTTGCCCTACCCCGCCCCCTGTGATACACTGGGCTAGTCAAAATAACCTCTTATATGGCAAAAGCTCCTGCAGAAAACTATAGCGCAAAAAATATTACCGTCCTCGAAGGTCTCGAGGCGGTGCGTAAGCGTCCAGGCATGTATATTGGCTCCACTGGCCCGACTGGTTTGCACCACATGATTTGGGAAATTGTCGACAACTCCATGGACGAAGCCATGGCTGGCCACTGCGACACCATTACCATTAAACTTTTACCTGACCACTGGATTTCGGTCACTGACAATGGTCGCGGTATCCCAGTTGATATTCACCCCGTTAAAAAAGTTAGTGCCCTTGATTTGGTATTAACCACACTCCACGCTGGTGGTAAATTTGGCGAAGGCGGTGGTTATAAAGTGTCCGGTGGTTTGCATGGTGTAGGTGCGTCAGTAGTTAACGCACTCTCCACTGACCTTAAAGCCATTGTGCACCGCGATGGTCAAATTTGGGAACAACATTATAAAACTGGTGTAGCACAAGGGAAAGTTAAAGCCGTTGGCAAAACCAAAGAAACTGGCACCACCATTCAATTCCGTGCTGACAATTCAATTTTCGAAACCATTGATTTTGACTGGAAGTACATCCTGGACCACGTGCGCCAGCAAGCGTATCTGACCAAAGGTATTCACATTTTCTTGTACGACGAACGCACTGACGAAGAAAAGAAAAAAGACAGCTCTGCCGCCCCATTCCCAACTGCGTACCAATTTTATTTCCAGGGTGGTATTGCCAGCTATGTTCGTCACTTGAATAAAAATCGTGAACTTAAACACGAAAATGTTTTTTACGTGGAAAAGCGCGTTGAGGACGTGCTCGTAGAAATTGCTTTACAATACACCGATGATTACAGTGAATCGTTGTACGCATTTGCCAACAACATCACCAACCCAGATGGTGGTATGCACGTGGCTGGCTTTCGCGCAGCGCTCACTCGTACCATCAACACGTACGCCCGCAACAAAGGGATTTTAAAAGAAAAAGATACGAATTTGACGGGTGATGATGTACGTGAAGGTTTGACCGCAATTATTTCGGTCAAAATTCCTAACCCACAATTCGAAGGTCAAACCAAGGCTAAACTCGGTAATCCCGAAGTGAAGCCAGCGGTGGAAAATGTGTTTGGCGACCAGTTCATGATTTTCCTCGAAGAGCATCCCAAGGATGCCGAGGGTATTGTGGCCAAATGTGTCATTGCCGCCAAGGCACGGGCTGCTGCCAAAATGGCGCGCGACACTGTGCTGCGCAAAAGTGCACTGGAAGGTTTCACCTTACCTGGTAAATTAGCAGACTGCTCTACCCGCGACGCCAGCATCTCGGAATTGTACATTGTAGAGGGTGACTCGGCCGGCGGCTCGGCCAAACAAGGTCGCGACCGCAATACACAGGCCATTTTGCCACTCCGCGGTAAAGTACTGAACGTTGAACGCGCACGCTTAGACAAAATCCTCACGAACAACGAACTCAAATCACTCATCATCGCACTTGGCACCAACATTGGCGAGATGTTTGACATTAGCAAATTGCGCTACAATCGCATCATTATCATGACCGATGCCGACGTCGATGGCGCGCATATTCGCACCCTGCTGCTCACCTTATTCTTCCGCTACTTCCCCAGCCTTATCACCGAAGGCCACATCTTTATTGCCCAACCACCACTCTATAGTGCCAAAAAAGGCAAAGAATACACCTGGCTGTACGATGCCGAGGCACTCGATGCCTTCCTCAAAAAACACGGTCTCAAATCCGAAGATATTCAAGTGATTGAAGATGAAACCGATGAAGGTACCGCCAGTGAAACCAAAACTACCAAACCAAAAACACCTGGTTTCTCGATTCAGCGCTACAAAGGTCTTGGTGAAATGAACCCAGAACAATTGTGGGAAACCACTATGAACCCAGAAAATCGTACCTTGTTACAAGTAACAATCGAAGACGCAGAGAAAGCCAACGAAGTGTTTGACGTGCTCATGGGTAACGAAGTGGCCCCACGCAAAAAGTTTATCCAGACGCACGCAAAGAATGTCGAAAACTTGGATATCTAAAGTGTGTTCAACTAAAAATCCCCGCAAACACGGGGATTTTTTAATTGCAAAAATGTGTCGAAATGGAACGGGCGGGCTCGGTGACTCAGACATCATGTCGAATCACCGAG
>CAYMID010000008.1:29066-31783 GCA_964390625.1 uncultured Gammaproteobacteria bacterium
CAAGTGTTCCAAATAACCCTACTCCGTAAATACTACTTTGTCAAAAATAAAAACCAGCGGAAACCTCAGGGCTCTTTGACAAGAACCTTCAGGTCGAAACGCTGGTTTTTGGGAACGGGCGGGCTCGGTGACTCAGACATCATGTCGAATCACCGAGCCAACCCAAGCGATTACACTCGAACGGTCGGATCTGAGGCCGCTTGCCGCGACGGCACGATCACCTTGGGAGACTTGGCCGGCGTTGCCGGCGGTGCGTGCAGCCGCAACGGCGAAGCGGGCGGTGAGACCGGGCGCGGCTCTGACGAGTCGTCGCGGTGGTAGCTGCGGACCATCTCGAGTGCGTTTTGGCCATGGTAGCGCACCAAAACCACGATGAGAACGATGCCGCACACCAACGCGAACCACGGAAACCGCTCCTGTCGCTGCCGCCGTCCACGCAGTTGCACCGGATACGGAACAGGCACTTCGATCCGACCAGACACACGGACACCACGCTCTGGAATCATTGGACCCCCCAGGCCACGCAGTAGACGGCCATCGCCTACGTTGTGAGACCTAGTCAAAATTGTAGCGTATCTGGACAATTCTGGCTATGTCTCAAAAAGTAACCCACTGTAGCACTTTTTAGAACTTTTGTCAACGTGGTACAATACACACCAAATTTACTGGCCCAAAATATTATGACCGAATATAGATCCAATCATCCAGCCCAAGAAACCCCCGAGTTAACGATTGAACACGAAAAACGCGAAGTAGCCCGCACGATGATCCGCACGATGTCTGGGATATTTATGGTCGCTCTTTCGAGCTGGCGGTCGATCCTACTAGCCCGGCAGATACTCAAACTGCCTTGTTTACTCGCGTGTCTGAAACAATTTCAACCTACAACTTAGCCCAAGGTGCACTCCACAAAAATCCAGACAAAGTTGTTAACGAATACGCGGCGGTTTTAGAAATAATCAAGCAACTACAACGCAAGGGCGCAAAAATTCTTGACTACGATCCAACAAATCGACCTGGAGAAAATTTTAACAGTTCAGGACCGGGCGGTGGCGATCCGATTGTACTGGCAAAATTTTATATTTTGCTAGAAATTGATGGCGTGCGTCATATTGAAGAAGTCCAGATATTCTCACCAACTGAAGATGGGAAAACCAGTTTTGCGCACAAAGAATTTAAAGCTCGCCTGGACGCGCAATACGCCGTCAAACGCCTGACCGACACCCGAGGACTTCGTTCATTTATCGAATTGATGTTACCGGCCGCGATTTATGGTACGCCAGTGCGGACCATCTACCGCAAGCGAAATGGCAATGGCCAGGCAAAAAACGGAAAAAAACCTAAAACAAGCAAAAATCAAGGTCTTGACAAAACCGCCCCAATCCTCTATACTAGGCTTACTTTCGGCCACAGGCCGTTTTTAAATACTTGCATATGGCTTTTGCCACATCGCTCACCACCTACCTCCGCGAGGCTGTTGTGGAAATGAAAAAGGTCATTTGGCCTACCCGCCAACAAACCTTGACCTACACGGTTATTGTACTCATCATGAGTATTGGTTTGGCGTTTTTCTTTACTGTTTTAGACAACCTCTTTAACCGCATTGTCGAATTCCTCATCGCCGCCTAGTATGTCCAAGCAAAACCCCAACCTCGGCATGCGCTGGTACGTAATCCACACTTACAGTGGTTACGAGGAAAATGTTAAACACAATTTGGAACAGCGTATCGAATCGTTCGATATGCAAGATAAAATTGCCGCTGTTTTGGTACCAAAAGAAAAGAAAATCAAAATCAAGGGCGGCAAGCGCAATGTAGTTGAGGAAAAAATCTTCCCTGGCTACGTGCTCGTGCAAATGGTTGTGACCGATGATTCGTGGTACGTGGTACGCAACACCCCAAATGTGACCGGTTTCGTTGGTTCGGGTACAGTTCCAACTCCAATCGATGAAAAAGAAATGACCGCGCTCATGAGTCGCATGACCGTGGACACGCCAACTCACAAAATTGACGTGGCCGTTAATGACCCAATCAAGATTGTGGATGGTCCGTTCAAAAACTTCGAAGGTAAAGTTAGCGCGGTGGATGATAGTCGCGGCAAGATCAAAGTGTTGGTCAACATGTTTGGCCGCGAAACTCCAGTGGAACTCGACGCCTTACAAGTTAAAAAAATCTAATCATTCCGGCCCGATTCGTCGGGCCAGGAGACAGCGGACTGAACTTCGGTCCCCTATCTCCTGTTCGCAGGACGCCGCGCTTCTCGGCGCACATTTAATTTGTACTTATGGCTAAGAAATTAACCACACAGATCAAACTCCAGATCGTCGGTGGTGCTGCTAACCCAGCCCCTCCAATCGGTCCAGCCCTTGGTCAGCACGGCGTGAACATTGCTGGTTTCTGCAAAGAATTCAACGATGCCACCCAGGACAAAAAGGGTGACGTAGTACCAGTTGTTATCAACGTGTACGACGACCGCAGCTTTAGCTTTATCATGAAGGTGGCTCCATCCTCTGAATTGATCAAGAAAGCCCTCGGCATCAAGAAAGGTGCGGCCAACCCAGTAAAAGACAAAATGGGTACGCTCACCAAAAAGCAACTCCGCGAAATCGCCGAAAAGAAAATGGTGGACATGAACTGCACTGACATCGAAGCAGCCATGAAAATCATTGCCGGCACTGCCCGCCAAATGGGCGTGAAGGTCGAAGCCTAATCACTTCA
>CAYMID010000009.1:0-31247 GCA_964390625.1 uncultured Gammaproteobacteria bacterium
TCTGCTTTTCCCAGGCACGGTCTTTAGTATTCCATTCGGACTCGTATTTATACGAACAGCCAGCACCTACCAGAACGATTGTGACCACTAAAACTGTGAATAATTTGGTCATAATTGGGCTAAAGATAGCAAAAAATATGCTATACTAAGCTTAAATATACCCCTTCTTGACACAGTTGTCTAGGCACGGTATATTAGCACTCGTAGGTTGTGAGTGCTAAATTAACCCCTATGATACCGCAAAACTTTACCCACAAATCACAGGAGGCGATCCAAGCAGCGCAGGAAATTGCCATGATGAATGGTCAGCCGCAAGTTGAGCCACCACATTTGTTTTTGGCGCTTTTAGAACAGGAGGAGGGTGTCGTATTATCCGTCCTTAAAAAATTAAATGTTAACACCGTGCAAGTGGCCGAGGATGTTCAGCAGTTAATCAACACAATTCCCAAACAGGGCGAAATGGGCGCTCGACCAATGGGACAAGTTTTACTTGGTCAAGCCACAATGTATGTGTTCCAAACAGCCGAGCAGGAAGCACGCAAAATGCACGATGAATACATTAGTGTGGAGCATCTCCTGCTCGCATTTTTGACCAATAAAAATCCAATCAGTGATTCACTCGCTCGACAGGGCGTACATTACGATAATATTTTAAAAACACTCGCGACTATTCGTGGTACGCAGCGTGTGGATTCGCCTGAACCGGAAAGTAAATACCAG
The DNA here is from genome assembly GCA_964390625.1 of uncultured Gammaproteobacteria bacterium. GTDB lineage: Bacteria > Patescibacteriota > Patescibacteriia > Magasanikbacterales > UBA922 > 2-12-FULL-41-16. Next base: position 721 of record CAYMID010000009.1, read on the forward strand.
GCGCTCGAAAAATACGGCATTAATCTGACTGACCGCGCACGCAAGGAAAAACTAGACCCAGTCATTGGTCGTGATGATGAAATTCGTCGTGTGATGCAGGTGTTAACACGTCGCACCAAAAATAATCCAGTGCTGATTGGTGAACCGGGTGTTGGTAAAACCGCGGTAGCAGAAGGTTTAGCGCAACGTATTGTGAATGGCGATGTGCCGGAAAATTTGAAAGACAAAGAAATTATTTCGCTCGACATTGGTGCTCTGATCGCAGGAACAAAATTCCGCGGTGAATTTGAGGAGCGTTTTAAAGCGGTAATTAAAGAAATTACCGAAGCTCGTGGAAAAGTTATTTTGTTTATTGATGAATTGCACACCATTGTTGGTGCCGGTAGTTCAGACGGTGCTGTGGATGCCAGCAACATGTTAAAGCCTGGTTTGGCTCGCGGTGAATTGCACATCATCGGCGCCACCACCCTTAAGGAATACCAAAAACACATCGAAAAAGACGCAGCGTTTGAGCGCCGTTTCCAACCCGTACTGGTGAACGAACCGAGCGAAGATGATGCTGTCGCTATTTTGCGCGGAATTAAAGAAAAGTATGAAGTGCATCATGGTGTACGTATTACTGATCCAGCCGTGGTATCGGCCGTAACGTTATCCACGCGTTATATTTCCGACCGCTTCCTACCTGACAAAGCCATTGACCTGATTGACGAAGCTGCCAGTGCGCTCAAAATGCAAATTGATTCCATGCCTGATGACCTCGATAAAATGAAGCGCCAAGCCATGAAAATTGAGATTGAATTGCGTGCACTCAAAAAAGAAGCTGATACTGAATCGCGCGAACGCCAACAAAAATTAAAAGAGGAGCTCGCAAACTTAAAGGAAAAAACACAAGCTCTAGAAATGCAATGGCAGAATGAAAAAGACATTATCACTAAAATTCGTGATTACAAAAAAGATATCGACAAACTTAAACAGGAAGCAGAAATTCAAGAACGCCGCGGTGATTTACAAAAAGTCGCCGAAATTCGTTATGGCAAAATTCCAACAACCGAAGAAGCAATTCAAAAACTACAGGCAAAATTGTTGGATATTCAAAAAACACGTGGAATTTTAAAAGAAGAAGTTACTGAACGCGACATTGCCGCTGTAGTCGCGCGGTGGACCGGAATTCCTGTGTCCAAAATGCTCGAGGACGAAACCAAAAAATTGGCCCGCATGGAAGAAGAGCTTACCAAACGCGTGGTTGGCCAAGACGAAGCGATCAAAGCCGTGTCCAATGCCATTCGCCGCTCCCGCGCTGGCATTGCCGAGGAAAAACGCCCAATTGGTTCATTTATATTCATGGGGCCAACAGGGGTTGGCAAAACCGAACTCGCCAAATCACTGGCGCAATTCTTGTTCAACGACGATGACGCCCTTGTTCGCGTGGACATGACCGAATACATGGAAAAGCACGCGGTATCACGCCTCATTGGCTCCCCGCCTGGTTATGTTGGCTTCGAGGAAGGTGGCCAGCTCACCGAAATTATTCGTCGCAAACCATACTCCGTCATTTTGTTTGATGAAGTGGAAAAAGCTCACCCAGATACGTTCAACATCATGCTGCAGATTCTTGAAGACGGTCATTTGACCGATGCCAAAGGCCGCAAGGTCAACTTCAAAAATACGGTCATTATCATGACCAGCAACATTGCCAGCAACGTAATTATGGAAATGGGCAAACGTGGCGAATTTGGGTTTGGCGATAAAAAGAAAACCGCTACCTCAAAAGACCAGGAGGAAAAAATGAATGAAAAAGTTCGTGATGCACTGAAAGATTACTTCAAGCCCGAATTCCTCAATCGCATTGACGAAGTGATTGTCTTCCACCCACTTGCCGCGAATCAAATTCGCTCGATCGTGGACAAACAGCTCGCTATTGTGGCCACTCGCCTCCTCAAGCAAAAAATTACACTCGAGGTGTCAGACGAAGCCAAAGATTGGTTGGCCAAAAAAGGCTATGACCCGAATCTTGGCGCGCGCCCACTCAAACGTGTGATTCAAACTGAATTACTCGACCCACTCGCCCTCAAAATTGTGGCTGGTGAAGTTAGCGAGGGGCAAAACGTTAAAGTTCAAGAGAAAAACGGAACGATTGTAATTACCTAAGTCAATTTTAACTAATAAAAAATCCCCCGCTATGGAGGATTTTTTATTTTTTCAATTTTATATAAGAAGTTGTCTTTTCTATCACATCCATTAAATAATCCAGTAGATTGTTGATATCATTAAAACTTTTCCAATCTAATTTTGGATCTTCAGATTTCCAATAAACTTCCTCAATATCTTTTGATAATACTATAGCATATTCCCACTGTTTTTTTTCATTATTCCTTTTTAATCTAAAACGCTGTGAGAAATGTTCAAATTCATCTCTAGGATCAATTACTTCTTCAAATAATTTTTCGGCCGCGAACTTAATACTTTTAAAATATTCTGAATGGGAGTTCATTATTTCTTGCTTTTTAAATAATCCATGAAAACTCTTCTCAAGTTCTCTAGTGCCCACTTTAATGTTTGGTTTTATTAAGTACCTATGTATTTCATCTAAAAAACTCCTTAGTAAAGAGAAAAGAAGTCTTATCTCTATTTCTAAGTATCTCCTGGAAACTATGATTGCCTTTTCCATTGGATCATACTTTTGACCAGTGACTATAGTCGTTGTTTCTTTTTTTGTCATCAATATTTGGTAGTTACTCTCCAGATCCCTGAGTTCTGAATACAACTTATTCAATAAATGACCTATTAGGGTCGCGTCTTCATTTAAAATAACTGATGCCTTGTTTGATAAACGAAGACTGTTATTTTTGATAACCAAATCGTAAAATCTGTTATAAAAATGAATTCCTTGGCTAATCATATTTTATGCTTTATTTCTTCCTCCCCACCAACACATGCGTCACGAGCGCGGTCATCAGGTCTTTTTTCTTTGGGTCGCTTTCGGCAATGAGAAGCGTCAGAGCAGTGAGAGACGCGGGATTGATTTTCTTCGCGCCTTTCACGCGCGCTTTGCGCAAAAACCAAACAAAGGCAAAAGCACCCGAGCGTTTGTTGCCGTCAATGAAGGGATGGTTTTTGACCATAAAGTACAACAAATGCGCGGCCTTTTCTTCAAGGGTCGGATACACGGCTTTGCCGCCAAACGATTGCATGACATTGCCGACAATTCCCTCGATACTGTCGCGCGTTCTTTCTTGAGCAAAAATTTCCGTGGCTTCATTTTTCTTGATCAGCTCAGCGCGGAGGTCATGAATTGCGGCAGTTAATTCTTCGCCGGTTAATTTAACGGCTTTTTTGCTGACACCGACGGCGGTTAATTTTTCTTTGTCATAGGCATCAAGCGACATCCACGTGGTTGCGAATTCTTTGATGAGGTCCAGGATATTCTTGGGGTCAAGAGTCACGTGCTCAGGAAGCAGGGCCTGCACATCAGCCACGGATTGCAAAAACGCCTCGTAATTTTGTTTGATGCGGGATTTGTTGATGGTATAGCCGTCGACGATGTGGGAACGGAGGGTTTTCGTGGCCCATTGGCGGAATTCAGTCGCTGTTTTTGAGTTAACCCGATAGCCCACCGAGATAATTGCGTCTAGATTAAAGTACTCAATTATACGCTTTACCGAGCGATTTCCTTCGATCTGAACTGTTGCATTTTTTGCAACAGTTGCTCCCCGCTCGAGCTCTTTTTCTTTGTAAATGTTGGTTAAATGGCGTGAAATAACTGACTTATCACGACCAAAAACTAAAGCGATTTGATCAAGTGTCGCCCACATCGTCTCTCGTGAAAAATCACCCTTGAGTTCAAGGGCTCCGGATTTAGTTTGGTAAATAACCATTTCTTTGATTGGTTTTATTTTTTTCATAAAAAAGAGTACCTTTTATGGTACCCTTTCAAAAAAATAAAGTCAAAATTAATTTTAGAAATTATTCTTCGGGAAAAATCTGTTTACCATCCTCGTCGTACAACCGAATGGCGAGTACCGGGCATGACTGCGCAGCCATTAGAATTGTATCTTCGTCAGTCGAATCTGGGTCAGTTACATAGGCCAGGTTTTCATCGTCCATTTGGAACACACCTGGGGCCACCACCACACATGAACGTGCGCCAATACAGCCCTGGCGGTCAACCACAATACGGCGGATTTTGCCACCAGCACGAATTTTCTGCGAGATTTCTTCGGGTAAATTATCAGGTAATTTTGGTTCCATAGTGACTCTATACTAGCACATTATTTAAAATTGCCAAGTTCGGCCGCAGACACAGGACTAAACCGCGCCGCCAGTGTGGCTGCAAACGACGCTGCCTCGGGGCCAAGCAAAGCATACGAACGGGGCTTGCGTGCACCCACTTTAATCACCAGCGCCACCCAACCATACTTTGAACGTGGCAGAACCGATAAACCACTAATCTCCCCCACCCTCAGCGTACGCCAGAAACCAGAACGAAAATAAATTCGCAGGGTTTGGTCAGTATACGTAATTTTACGCACACTAATTAACCAACTAAACCCTAAGGCCAGAAAAATCAAACCACAAAAACTAATAATTTTAATGTTTCCCGCCGTGAGTCCGTGATACATTGGCCAAATCATGCCAAAGCCAAACAACCATAGTAAGCACCATTCGGTTGAAGCTGGCTGACGGAACTCAAGCATACTAAATCCCTAGCATTAACCGCAATTCCTCGCTGGGTTGCCATTTTGGCTCGTAGGTAATAGTTACGCCCACATCACTAGCCCCTAAATCAAGAATTTTTTCCTTAACTTGCGCGGTTAACAAGGGTCCAAACGGACACAATGGCGTGGTGTACGTCATCACCACCTGCACCGTGTTATCCACGGTAATTTGAATGTCATAAATCAAACCCATGGTCCAGATATCGAGGTTTATTTCGGGATCGAAAATGGTTTTGAGTTCTGCAATAATCGCTTCTTTGTTCAAACTCATACTTTGCGCAACGAGTGCAAATTGACGGCAATTGTGGCCGCGGTAGCAATAAGTGCTAAATTCTTAATGATGTATTGTCCTTCCATGGTCGGCACAAACGGACTAGTCCAGGCTAGAGCTGGTAAAACCACGAGCGGCAAAATCGTTGTCAGCATATGCATCCCTAATAATGGAAGTACAATCCGCTCCTGCCTTCGGACCAAAAACAAAATACCAATTAAAACTTCAAGTAAGCCAAATACAATGAGAAACTCATCAATTCCATGGGCCGTATTGAATACACGCTCGTATAATGCGCGCACCAATGGCGAAGCTGGGCTTAGGCCAAGCACTTTTAAAATCCCAAACCAAAAGAAAATCACAAACAGCGAAACACGACTGTAACTTTCGTGGTGGCGACGCACAAAATGAATAATTTTGTCATCGGTTTTTTCAAGCTTATGATCCATAGAAGTTCGGTTAATTAAAATCAGTATACCCATTGGCCTCGATTGTGGCCACTAATTCGGGTCCACCGTGCGCAATTAGTTTTCCGGCGCGCATAATGTGGACGTGAGTTGGTTTAATGTATTCCAGTAACCGCGCGTAGTGGGTAATTAACAATACTCCGTTGGTCGGTGCTTGAAAATGGGCGATTCCCTGCCCGACAATTTTGAGTGCGTCTACATCCAACCCCGAGTCTGTTTCGTCGAGCAGCGCATAGGTTGGCTGCAACAACGCGAGTTGTAAAATCTCGGCCCGTTTCTTCTCGCCACCCGAAAAGCCAGTGTTTAAAGACCGTTTAGCAAAATTCTCGTCAATGCCTAATTTAGCCATGGCCGCTTTTAATTCCTGATAAAAATCAAGGGGGTTAACCGAAACACCTTGCCGCGCAGATACAGCCAAGCGCAAAAAATTCGCAATCGTTACACCGGCAATTTCGGGCGAATATTGTGGTGACAAAAATAATCCAGCCTTGGCACGCTCTTCGGGTTTGGCTGCGGTAATATCAACTCCATCGGCCATAATTGTTCCGGCAGTAACAGTGTACTTGGGGTGACCAGCCAGCGTGTTTACGAGGGTGGATTTACCCGAGCCATTTGGACCCATAATCACGTGCACTTCGCCTTGGTTTACCACCAAATCCAAACCATGCAAAATTTCTTTGCCCTCGGTGCTGACGGTTAAATTTTTAATTTCAAGTGACATACTATGTTTCGCTGCGGGAAATAATGGCTCGCCATTCGGCGGGCGTGACTGGTTGAACCGACAGGCGGCCATGCGTAACCAATTTCATGGTTTTGCATTCGCTCATACTCTTGGCTTCTTCCAAACTAACCGGCCGCATTAATTTTTTGACGGGCGCAACATCGACACAGTGCCACACACCAGTATTATCGGTTGAGTCTTGGTGTGCCAGCGCAATCACTTTGGCAATCCCGACAATTTCTTTACCCTCCACACTGTGGTAGATGAACACTTCGTCCCCGATTTGCATAGCTTTCATGTGGTTGCGCGCCGCATAATTACGCACGCCGGTCCATTCGGCACGACCATCGCGCACCAAATCGTCCCACGAAAAAGTTGTTGGTTCGGTTTTCATTAACCAGTAGTTCATAGCAGGGCTTTTTGCAAAACTCTTAGCCCCAGCGTAGCACATTTTAGGCGCGTGTGGCTAATTGGAATATTGAGCAGCTTAACCGCATCGTCACCACTCATGGCCAACACGTCAGCACGCGATTTCCCTTTCACATTTTCCGTCACGAGCGAAACTGCGGCTTGCGAAATCGCGCAACCAACACCACTGTGCTTAATTTCCGCAATCGTCTCGCCATCAAATCGCACCATCACACGAATTTGGTCACCGCAACTTGGATTCACATCCTCGGCCTCGGCATCTGGCCCACTCAAAACACCCGCATTTAAAGGGTGGCGGTACAGGTCCAAAATATATTCTTGGTAAATTGGGTCAAAAGCCTCGCTCATACTTTGAGGATTTGTTTGGCTTCTTGTAAGGCCACAACTAGTGCGTCAATATCATTTTTGGTTGTGTACAATCCAAACGAAGCGCGCGTTGTGCCCACTAAATCAAGGTGTTTCATCAGTGGCATGGCACAATGGTGGCCAGCCCGAACGGCAATATTACTGCGATTCAAAATCTCGGCCACATCGTGCGGATGGGCATCACCCAAGGTGAACGAAAAGACTGGGACGCGCTTGTCACCAAATGGTCCAATGATTTTTACCACTGGATTCAATTTGGTCAGCGCGTAATTAATCAACTCAAAATTATGGGCAAAAATTGCGTCCCAACCAATACTCTCGATGAATGTAATGGCTGCAGCCAGGCCAATCGCCTCGGCAATTGGTGGTGTACCAGCCTCAAACTTCTGTGGTGCATCGGCCCAGGTAGCGGCTTCGTACGTAACCTCACGAATCATCTCGCCTCCAAAATTCACTGGTTCTAATTCTGTCAGTAATTCACTTTTGCCATACAAGACCCCAATCCCAGTTGGACCATACACTTTGTGCCCAGAAAAAGCTAGAAAATCAACGTCCCATTCGTTAACATGGATTTCTTTGTGCGCCACCAATTGCGCGGCATCCACGACTGTATACGCGCCAACTTTTTTGGCCAATCTGACCAATTCGTTTATTGGGACAATCGTACCAAGCACATTGGAGGCTGCACTGAACGCCACAATTTTTGTTTTCAAACCAATCATGGAATTAGCCGAATTCCAATCCAAATGGTAATCTGCGTCCAATTCAATAAACTTCAAAACCGCACCAGTTCGTTTAGCCACTTGTTGCCACGGGATTAAATTCGCGTGATGTTCAAAACGCGTTAGGACAATTTCATCGCCAGGCTGCAATCTTTGTTCCAATAAACGCGCGGCCAAATTCAAACTGGCCGTAGTGCCACTGGTAAAAATAATTTCCTCTGGTTTGGCTTTAATAAAATTAGCTACAGCTTTGCGCGAGTCCTCGTACATCGTTGTGGCCTGCTCGGACAGGTCATACAAACCGCGGTGTACATTGGCCCCATTTTCACGGTAATAGCGTTCCATAGCTTCAATCGCTGGCGCGCACTTCAAACTACTGGCCGCTGAATCCAAATACACCAAATTTGGCTTGGTGGTGAAAAATGGAAATTGGTCACGATATTCTCTCAGCATACCCTTTAAATAAAGCGATATTTTCGCTTAATTTAGCATAAGTTACCAAAAAAGTAAAGTCAGCCATTACTTGTACAGTGCCTAATGAGTAATCCAAAATTGACGCACATGCTACACTATTTTATAATACGAAATATAATTTTTAACTCAAAGATATGGCAAGTGCATCAATGAATGAATTAGCTGAATCTTTCTTAAGGCAAGAAAATAGTGATCTACCTGGTTATTCACCTAATACTAGAGATATAGAAAGATTAGCTAGAAAATTAGAGATCAGATTCAATGAAGAAGTAGAAAGAAATCCTGAATTAACCTTTGAAACTTTCAAAGGAGAAACCCTGGGGTTGGGTGAATTTTTAAAAAACACCGAAGTAACTGGGGCCCATGACGTTTACAAAACAGGTAAAAAACCAGGATTGGACTTTTACGATAGATTAGATACTCGAAGTAGACGCTGAACTAAATAAAATCCGTCCTCATAGTAAGATTTTTTAGTAATTCTTTGGGAATGCATTCAACAATCGGTGCAATATGTGCCTGAATTAATAATTTGCGGCTAGTAGTTTCATCCAATCCCCGACTGGCTAAATAAAATAATTTATCTCTATTCAAACGTGTAGTTGTCACGGCATGTTTGCACTGTACATCATTATTTCCAATCTCCAATTCTGGTACAGAGATAACGCGCGCATTCTCAGAAAGTAAAATGGTGTCTGACCGTTCATCACCAGAACAGCCTGGTTGATTTGGTAATATTTCAATGCGACTAATTTGGTGCGCAAAACTTGAGTCGCTCAAAATTCCTTTTGATTCCAATCGTGATGTTGTTCGTGGGGCCGCGTGAATTACCTTATGGGAAATCTTTAGACTATCATTCCCCTGCCCGGCAAACAAACCAAGAAGATCAACGTATGCACCCTCACCAATTAGTTCGATTACTATTTCGACATTTTTTTCATTCGCACCCTCACCCACCTGTAAATCTACATATTTAACGCGCGCGTTTTTTTCAATTTTTACCATGCGCTTATAAACACCGTTGCTTTTATTGTCTTCCAAAATCAGCACCTCGGAATTTTCGGGCACAACAATTTCAAGTTCGTTTTCCCCTGGAACTCGCCAGATCTTTTCAGTTTTTGGGTTTATAATTTTCATACTATCCAACTGACCCTTCCATCTCGAGCTCAATTAATTTGTTGAGTTCGACGGCGTATTCAAGTGGCAGAGCTTTAACAATTGGCTCAATAAAGCCGGCGACAACGAGTTGGCGGGCCTGATCTTCGGACAAACCACGGGAACGCAAATAGAAAATTTCGTCATCGCCAATTTTTCCCACTGTGGCCTCGTGCGCCATATCTACATCGGCCTGGTCAATTTTCATGGTTGGATAGGTGTTGGAAACGGACGCATCGTCAATGAGGAGTGCATCACAATTTACGGCCACACTTGAATTGACGGCCTTTGGGGTGACGCGCACAAGTCCACGATACGTGGAAATTCCGCCCCCAACCGAAATTGATTTGGCTTTGATGGTTGATTTGGTGTCTGGGGCCACATGAATTGCTTTGGCGCCCGTGTCCTGATTTTGCCCAGGACCCGCAAACGCCACTCCAAGACTGTCCGAACGTGCCCCGCGACCACGCAAAATTGAACAAGGGTACAACATGGTCACCCCACTGCCCATGTTGCCATTAATCCACTCAATCACGCCATTTTCATCCACGAGCGCGCGCTTGGTGTTGAGGTTATACGTATTTTTGGACCAGTTTTCAATGGAGTAATAGCGGGCGCGAGCATTTTTGTGCACGAAAATTTCTACGCAGCCAGCGTGCAAAGAATTGGTGGTGTAACGCGGCGCACTACAGCCTTCGATATATTGCACTTCGGCGCCTTCGTCAACAATAATGAGGGTGTGTTCAAATTGCCCGCCGCTTCGCGCATTCATGCGGAAATACGCTTGTAATGGCAAATCAACGTTCACTCCTTTTGGCACATAAATAAAGGTGCCACCGCTCCACACCGCCGCATGCAACATCACAAACTTGTGGTCATTAATTGGTACACATTGGGTCATGAAATACTTTTGCACGAGCTCTGGGTATTCGTGCACGGCCGTATCCATATTTTCGAAAATCACGCCCTGTTCGCGCAATTGCTTCTGAATATTGTGGTATACCACGTCACTATCATACTGTGCACCCACACCAGCCAAGACGGTTTTTTCCGCTTCGGGAATGCCAAGACGATCGAAAGTCTGTTTAATTTCGGCCGGGACATCATCCCAACTTTTGGCTTCGTTAGTATCGGGGCGCACAAAATAAATAATTTCGTTGAGTTTAAGACCAGACAAATCCGGACCCCAACTTGGCATTGGCGCTTGTTCAAATAATTCAAATGCTTGCAGACGCTTGGCCAACATCCACTCGGGCTCGTTTTTTTGTTTGGAAATTTCAATCACTACCTCGCGCGTTAAGCCGGGTTTTGATTTGTATTTTGACCGTTCTTCGTTCGCATCGTCATAAAGCGCGCGGTCTAGATAAATTGTTGGCTTTTGCAAGGCCATATTGACACAATGATAATTTTCGGCTATACTTCGCAGTTCGTTGCCCAAAAGGAGATAGCCATGACGAACACTGCTTACCTGGGAGCACCCCCGATTCCCGACTGGGTGCTCAACGTAATTGGGCTAATTACATACCCGCTTCAGACCACCCACATCCTCCTCGCGGAGTTCTGGGGATGGATCACCAACCTATTTTTCGGAGGTGAACCCTAGAGAAAAGCAGTGTCTGGTGGAGATCAACCAAGGGCGACGAACAACCGAACCACCCGACACTGCATCTGTTGAGAAATTTTCTCACCAGGTGTGGAGGCGGGTGGTTTGTGTTTAAGCTTGCATCACCCGCACCCCGGCCACAACGCCTGATAAATACTTGAGGACATAATCTAGGTCCTCTTTTTTTGTTTCACGTCCAATTGTAAACCGCACGCTGGACTTGGCTTCCACCGGTGCTAAACCGCACGCCATGAGCACGTGCGAAGCATCATCATTATCGGTTGCGCACGCCGAACCAGTAGCCGCAATAATATCATACGCATCCAAATACAACACCAACGTTTCGCCTTCGAGCCCAGCAAAACGCACATTCAAATTATTCGCCAGGCGCTCGCTATTTAATTCTGGCCCATTCAAAAATACATTAGGGATTTTCTTTTGAATCTGCTGCCAAAAATAATTGCGCAATTTAGTTTGGCGCGCATTTTCTTTCTTCACATTCTTTTGTACGAATTCGAGCGCACTCGCAAAGCCAATAATTCCCGGCACATTCTCGGTTCCACTGCGGAGTTTATTCTCTTGCCCACCACCAAGCAATACCGCCGCAATTGGTGTGCAGCGGCGAATAAATAGCGCTCCCACACCTTTTGGTCCGTAAATTTTACTGGCATTAATCGTCATCAGGTCAACGTGTAAGCGCTCAACGTGCAAATCAAGCGCACCAGCGGCCTGGCAGGCATCAACGTGGAACAAAGGAAACTGAGTTTTATTTTGTTTGCGGTATTTCAAAATTTCGCGCCCAATTTCGGCAATTGGATTGATCGTACCAATTTCATTGTTCGCATACATCACCGAAATCAAACGTGTATCCGGCCGAATTGCTTGCATTAATTCTTTAACACTAATTTTTCCACACTCATTCACCGGCAAATACGTTACCGTCACTCCCCACTTCTCCGATTCGCGTAGTGGCTCCAGCACCGAGTGGTGCTCGATCGCCGTAGTAATAACATGAATTTTCTCGCGTGAATTATTTTTCAGAGCTTTAATCACACCGACAATCGCCAAATTATTTGCTTCAGTGCCGCCACTCGTAAACGTAATGCAGTCTGAATGTGCAAACAAAACCTCGGCCACGCGCGTACGCGCCTGCTCCACTGCTTCATGATTTGCACGCCCCAACGAATACAACGCCGATGGATTGGCAAAATTCTTGGTCCAAAATGGCGCCATAACCTTAACCACCCGCGGGTCAGTCGGAGTCGTGGCCGCATGGTCTAAGTAAACCATACGCTTCTTGGTTGGTTTTGGCGGGAATTTCATAATTGCCAAAGGCTCTTAAATATGCTAGGCTTGAACCATTATTTTAAGCCAAATTTAGCCAAAAGTCAATATGGTCCCGGCCCGCCTTACCGCTCCAATCATAGCCAAAAAAATGCTTAATGACCATGTCCTTGAAATCCGTTTTGCCAAACCGGCTGACTTTATGTTCGAGGCTGGTCAATTTTTGCAACTTTTAGTTCCAGGCGAAAATACTGAAACTCCCCGTTCGTACTCACTCTCCTCAACTCCAAACGATGATTATCTCGAGTTTGGCATTAAACTCTACGAAAATGGCGTTGGCTCACAGTATTTAAACCTAGCAGGCATTGGTGATACCGTGACCCTAAAAGGCCCTTTTGGACGCTTTGTAAACAAACGCATTGCCCCACTTGTTGGTATCGCGACTGGTGTTGGTTTGGTACCGATTATGGGTATTGTACGCGACGAATTGCTAAATAAAAAATCAACTGCGCCAATCAACATAATTTTTGGTGTGCGCACTGAAGCTGATTTATTTTGGCTCGATGAATTGCAGGTACTCGCCAATGACCACGCCAACTTCGCGTTTGAAGTTACGCTCTCGCAACCCAGCGAAGCTTGGACTGGACTACGTGGCCGTGTCACTGACCACCTTACCCACACTGACTCACTTACCCGTTATTTTATGTGTGGTAGCCCAGACATGGTCAAAGATGTAAAAACAAAACTGACCGGGCTTGGAGCTGAGGTCAGTCAATTACACTTCGAAATTTTTTAAATAAAAATTTAAATCTTTAAAACTTTAAAATGATTTTTTTGTAAATAATCATTTGTTACTTCATACAAAACTGGTGCGCAATTAGTGGTAATTTTTTCAGTTTCAATAATTTTTCCACCCACTTTCACTTCACGATACAGCTCGTTATACCGATAATACTGAGATCCGTGTTTAACAAAAAAATGATTTTTTTCAAATACGTGATATTTCCTATCAAGCGGCTGAGTCGACACCAATTGCCCTTTTAGATGATTGTTCGTTAACCATAATTTAAGCTGTAATGGATAGGGTGAAGTATTTAAAATTTTCAAATCAACAAAATTATACAAAACAGTTGCGCCTCCCCCAAATGGGATGGTGCGGCCAGAGTCAGGAAAAACATCCATCGAATGATGATACCGCTCAACGATTGTGGTGGGACTGTGTAAAAAAATCCAATACAAAAAATTAGAAAGTTGGCAGAGCCCCCCGCCCATACCTTCTATTACTCGACCGTTAGACAAAAGCATCCCCTCTACGTATCCTTTGTGGCGTGTTGGCTGACCAACAATTTTCCAAAATGAAAAAATTTGCCCTGGCTTAATCACTATACCATTTAATTGTTTAATCGCCTGATCAAGATTGATAATTTTTTGTTCTTGCAATTTTGGATTTGAATCACCGAGTTTACGCCGCAACACGGATTGGTGACGCGCCACCACGCACGGAAAAAAATCTTGACTCCGTTTACAAGCAATCCACCAATCCAGCCAATTTTGCAGATTACGTATCTGGTATCGAATCCAAATGATTGGTTTTTTAAGAAGAGGGTATTTTTTTGATAACGCTACCCGTGTAGGGTGTTCGTATTTAAAAATACGTGTCGCAATTTCACGTTTGAGAATTTTCATAGACACGATGTGAATGGTGTGACTAAAACGGCAGCGTAAGGTTAATTGATCCGCCCACCGCAGCACCTGCGCCACTAGCCCCAACCGGCACAACTGGCATGTCAAAATTAACCGCAATTGGCAAAATTTCACCAGTCAAAGTTGGGTAATACAGCATTTTATTTTTGCGACCAAAATCATACACTTCTTTGGTCACCTTAACGTCTTGCTCGCAGTATTGTTTAATCAAATCCAGTTTACCCTCTTTGAACCACTCCATGGCCTGCAAACCATCGGCACTTTTTTCGATTTGCAACGTGGCCTTGGCAATATCATTAAGTTTGTAGCGGCGCCCGGACGATTCTTTGATCACTTTTAAAATATCGAGGTGTGGAATGCGTGTTAAATCACCCGCATAGTATTTGCCCAAAATTGGCAAATCAAAATGCTCGCTATTAAACCCAATCACGCGTTCTGCCTTTTCAAAAATCGGCCATAATTGACCTAATTCATGCTCTTCGAATGAAGAGTATTTGTCGGTTTCGTACTCGTAGATCGAGACCACCGTCAACTTCATAGTCGACATGTCGCGAATATCACCAATCGTTTCAATATCAAACACGACTTCACGGGACATATTATTTGGCTTTGCGAAATTTAACGCTAAACACCGGTTCGTACTGATTTTGGTATTTGTCAGTTACTTCGACTTGCTCTCCTTTAACCAAACGAGTCAAGGCAATGTCACTGAGCATTTCCATGTCTGATTCCAAATCTACTTTGAGGTCTTCGAGTTCAGTCGCTTCTTTGGTAAAGTTTTCGCGCACGGTGTTTTCGATCTGTTTTTTGCGCTCGCGTAGGGTTTTGAGTTTGTCAGTTAACTCGGTGTATTCCTGAGTGCCAGCCAGTGCATCTTTGTACATGGCCCGTAATTCTTTGATACGAGCACGATTTTTCTCAACACGGTCAAAAATTTCCTGAACCGAATGTTCCATAGAAATAAAAAAGACAAAAGTAGTGCGGAGTATATCATAGCTACGGACCGCTGCCAAGCGCGTTGACTAAGGCCAAAATAAGCCAGTATACTATGGGCATATGCACACTTTTTACAAAGCCTTGGGCCTGACCACATTCTTTTTTGCCATGGTCGCCGGGGTCGTTTTTTTGGCAAATTTTCGTCTTAATTTGTACCACGATGCGTACTACGAATCACCGGCCACTACCAGTGAAATCGCTCCGCGCTTGGACACTACTCGCTTTTGGCTAAACCTGTACCGCTGGGATGCTGGCTGGTACTGGGACCTGGCTACCAAAGGCTATCGCCCCGAAAACGCGACCTTTTTTCCGCTGTATCCAACTGTGGTTCGCGGTCTAATGTACCTGCAAGCACCGGGACCGAATAATTTTAGCAACGCTGCTCTGATTGTGTCTGTACTTGGTGTGTTTGGTATAACAGCCTTGCTCATTACTTTGGCCAAACATGATGGACACACTGACCCAACGTACGCCGCTTTGTTGTTCTTGTTCTTTCCCTCGGCGATGTTTTTAGCTGCACCCTACACCGAGGCACTGTTTATTTGTCTGCTACTAGCGTATGTGTACGCACTTAAACACCGCAAATGGTGGGTCTGCTTGTTACTCGGAATTGGGCTTGGTTTAACCCGTGTCACCGGCGTCATGATAATTTTGTATCCACTGTATTTATGGTGGCGCAATCGCTCCACCAACCAATGGCAGCCATACATTGCAGCCACACTCGGCCCACTAATTGGAGTGGCGATTTTGGCCGTAATTCAACACTACACCCTGCACCATGCCTTGGCGTTTATTGCTAACCAAAATAACTGGGGCCGCACGACCACTCTAAACCCAGCCACGCTGTGGTCAAACTACGCCCAAAATTGGCGTGATTTTATGAGTCTCTCCCTGTTTCACCCTCGTTTTATTGGGTGGGCTTTTACCTACCTATTTGCCGCGCTTGGCCTCGGTTTAACAGCGTGGTTATGGTTTATCAAACGTGAGTATGCAGTGATAAGCGCAGCCATGATTGCTCTGCCTTTGTTAAGTGGTACCACTCATTCATTTCCCCGTTTGGTATTGCCTGCCATCCCTTTTGCTGCATTAGTTATTGCCGAGAAAATAAAAAATCCAACTGCGCGCGCCTTGCTACTAATTGGTTGCGTCGCTGGTTGGACTTTTTTCCTAATCTTGTTTACACGCGGATATTGGGTAGCCTAATTTTGTCCGACTGGTTTAACAATTGTTCTAATAAAACAATCTCGACCGGCCGTGTGTCGCCATGAGTTTGAACCATACCAATAGGTGGATTGATCGGTATTGTCAGCAACATTAAATGTCGCACACAGCTCAAACTCGCGTCCATCGTTTTGGCCAGTGATTCGAAACTCGTATGGTGCACCTGATTGCGGATCATTAAGGTTTAGATCCTGATTGTTGGCACGTTGATTATAAGTGTTAAGTTCCGCTATGGTCGCAGGCATTTTTTGATTATTGCCCAGATAATAATTATTGACCGCATTTTCAAGGGCACTTAAATCCTGGATGCGAGCCTGGTCATAACGACGGGTGCGCGCTTCACGTGGCGAATCAATAAAATATAAACCAGTGCCCACCAAAAGGACCCCAAACACGGCCGCGAGTATCAAGAAAATACGTTGCATATTAAGCATTAGTAATCTTGTGCGCTCGCATGTCCCACAAATAATAGGCAAAAGCACTGCCGGCCACCACAATCATGGCCAATAACTTTAGGCTAAAACGCATGGTCAATTCGCCATCCAACAAACGATTCACTGCGGAAACCAACATAATCATAATACTAACTACCGCTCCAAACATGGTTAACCCAGTCATAAAACGACGGATTAACATGGTGCGCAGAGCCGGGATTGCGTCCATTCGGCGCATCATAAACCAAGCCATGCCAATTTGCACTGGGAAAAAGACAATCAGGGTAGACAGCGCCCCTTTTAACGTGCTCTTATATGCCTCAACTGAGTATTGGTTGTATTCCAAGGCATCCGGCACCAACAAATTAATTACCTGAAACAAAACTACCAACAAACTGATGAGCGTGGTATACACGACAATCATGTTAAACAAATGTAGAAAAAACTCACGCGCACCATTTTCGACATGTTGTGCCATATAAAAATAGTTAGGCCAGCAATCTGGCTTCTAGGAATAAAAACAAAGGGATTTCCTTGCGCGATTGTTCAAGCGCGGCAAACGTACGGCCCTTTGGGCCTGGGCGATTCGAGATCCATTCTTCCAAACGCGTCACACCAAAACCAGCTTTGCCTAGTACTTTGACATATGATTGCAATGGCCGGTGGAAACTGACCGTGTATGAATCAGGATCAGCACCTGGGTGCATTTGAATTTTATGTTTACTTTCGGATAGATAGGCATCGATGCGGCGATATTGCACCTCGCGGTCACGACTCCACTCCCAACTGGTGGCACGCGGTACACGGAACACAGGGTGATTCAATACTAAAAATAATGAACCACCGGGTTTGAGCACGCGAGCACACTCGCCTACTACCCCAGCCAAATTTTCCATATTCTGTAGGGCCAGGACAATAGTGACCGCATCAAAAGTTTTATCTTTCAGTTTGCCGATACTATCAGCACTGGCCTTGAAATATTCAATATCACCACCTGCCTCTTTGGCTAAACGAATCATGTCTGTACCATTATCAACGCCCACCACTTCGGCTCCTGCCTGGGCAAAGGCACGCGCAAAAAAGCCAGTGCCACAACCCAAATCAAGTAGCTTCATCCCTTGCTTAGGAGCCACTAAACGCATTAAATTAGGCAATAGAATATCGGTTTGGAATGTCCCTGCCCCCTCGGCTAACAAGGCCTGATACCATTCAGCAGATTCATGCCACGAAGTGTCTTTCTTCATATATATCCAGAATATCAGACTTTTCCTAATAAATAAAGGACTGAGCAACCTGGCCCAGTCCTGACTCGCGCTGCTTGAATTGTAGTGCTGACCTAATTTTGGGCAGCTGATTTTTGACCTAAACGATTCTGAAGCTTAGTTTTGAGCTCGGAGCGCTTGGACTCGTGGTTGGTCTGACGTGTTTTCATCACAGCCAAACGAGCATCAGCCTGAGCTTGGGTAATGTACCCCTTAGTCACCAAAGCCTGAAGAGCTTCCTTTTGTTTAGTTTCGGCCGCAGCCTTTAATTTCTCAGCGAGCTGTTCACGGGTAATGCCTTTTTCTGTAGCCAGGTCTTGTAAAGTTTTGCCTTGTGACCACGCAGTTTTCATTTCATCGACACTCACCCCGAGGATGGCCGCATCGGCAGTAATACGACTGAGCCACTGGTCTGGGTCGTGCACAAAATCACCCATGCCTGGCATTCCGCCACCAAAACCAGGACTGTGACCACGCATCTCGCCTTGTTTCCCATACCCTACATTATTTGCCGCAGCCACGTCTTGTACAGAGACGATACTGGCTCCGGCCAATAACGTTAACGCCAACGCTGGCACTACTAAATATTGTTTCTTGAATTTTTTCATAGTGAGTAAGATAGGTAAGTAAGGAGGCTAGCCTTCTATCTATACTACGACTTACTCTAAGTATTTATTTCACTGGTTGGGGATGTGTACATTTTGGCCATGACGCTCAATTATTTGTCGCCGGAATAAATGCACCTCGTTGACTGATAAAACTCGTACACGCTCCGCCCAAAATTCTGGTGGTTGTAACTTACCCACTGCAGCCACAAACAAACCTGGTTCTAACGTTGGTAGTGGTTTAATCGCGTACTCTAGGTGGACAATTAAACTACCTTGCGGTGTTTGCACCAACATGGTCATTGGTGCAACTTGCAACACCCGTCCAACCACACCATGATTGCGTATTTCCAGACTACGCTGAATTAATGGTCTGATAAAACGCTGTGTTTCTAAAGTTTCGGCAACATTAGTTGCAGCCAACGAAACACCGCCGATTAACACCACTACCAGGAGTCCTAACGCAACGTAGGCGTACGAATATTTGTACACCAAATCAGTACGTCTGAGTAAATAGCCAGCCAGCAAAATAACGCCAATCAACAATAACACTAACGCATACGGAAATGAATCTACAAATGCGGCTAAACCAATATGACCAAAATGTAAATAAGCCAACGCATCGGACGCAGATAAATAAAATAAAGCGAGAGTGCATACTAGTACTGCCACGAACACAGATAACACGACTGCACTGCCCAAGCCAAGCCGTTCAGCCACAAACACAATACGCGAGCGCAACTTAATTCGCCCACTGTGGATATCGGCCATAACTTTTTGTTGAATGTCTGTGTGTTGTTCGCTCATACTGGCGCCTGAAGGATATCTTTTAGTTGATTTTTGGCCCGTGAAATTAAGGTACCGACAGTGTTGCGCGGGAGTCGTAAAATTTCGGCAATTTCTTCGTATGTTCGTTCCTCAAAGTAAAACAGAACGAGTGGTTCGCGATACTTAGGTTTTAATTGACTTAAAGCCTCAGCTACGCTCTCGCGTGTAAACGCATGGTCCATCTCCCTCGTTAAGTCAAGGCGTTCATCGGCTACCTCCCACTCGTGTTCATCAATAATCAACGGCTCTCGTTTAAACTTTTTGATGTGGTTGAGTGCTTCATTGTGTGCAATCCGATATAGCCAAGGCGAAAAACGGCGATCCAAGTCAAAGCCGTTCAAGTTGCGGTACGCTTTTATAAAAACATCTTGGAGCACATCCTCTTGGGCTGCCTGGTTAGGCACAAATTTACGGATATAACGCCCCAATTTAGGCTCGTACCGTTGAATGAGTTCACCGTATGGCTCTGACTCACCGGCCCGTACACGAGCCACCAGTGATTCGTCGCTTTCGATTGCTGGGTTCATACTATGATATACAATACATTGAGCACATTTATTTCGCCACTGTCGTCTTGCCAAAAAGGCAAAATTAGGCTACAATTAGCCAATATGTCTAAACCTAACCCCCCTACCCAGCCTAAACCGCCAAGCGTGTTTGGACTCCTTGGGCCCTATCGTAAACTCGTGTTCGACTTAGTCCTTTTAACTGTCGGCGCAAACGCCCTCAGTCTGGTGCTGCCACTTATGATCGCTCGCGGTATTGATGCGTACACCAACGGAACATTGCACCTTGGTCGTCTTGGCGTCGAATTTATTGCGATTGCGATTTTTATTTTTATCTTCACTTACCTGCAAAGTATTGTGCAGGCTATTGCCTCGGAACGAGTGGCTCGTGATTTACGCACTCAAGTAACCGCCAAAATTTCGGAACAAACATACGCTTTTGTCCAAACCGTCACCCCAGCCAAGCTATTGACCAATTTAACCGCTGACATTGACTCAATCAAAATGTTTGTGGCCCAGGCTATTGCAGCGTTGATCTCGTCGGCAGTTACCATTGTTGGTGCTAGCACACTATTGTTAATTATTGATTGGCGGTTAGGTTTAAGTGTCTTGGCTTTACTGCCAATTATTGCGACTGTCTTTTCCGTAGTTTTGGGCAAGGTGCGCGCGCTTTTTATTCAAAGTCGCGCTGTCTTGGATAAGCTTAATCGCGTGATTAACGAAAGTATTTTAGGCTCAGCGCTCATCCGCGTGCTCAACTCAACTAATCAGGAAAATGCCAAATTTAAAGTGGCGAACACCGAGGCCACTACTATCGGCCTACGTATTTTGGCCTTATTTGCATCCATGATTCCGATTGTTATGTTTGTAGCCAACCTGGGTACGGTGGTCATTCTAACACTCGGTGGATGGTTTGTAATTAATAGCAGCCTAACAGTTGGTGACTTTGCGGCCTTCATGAGTTATTTAACACTTTTGATTTTCCCAATCTTCGTAATTGGGTTTATGGGTAATATCATTGCCCAAGCCACCGCCTCGTACCAACGTCTGCGTGAAGTGCTTGATGCGCCTGTAACCACGCCACCGGGCACCACTCAAGCCACGCTTCGTGGTGATATTGCCATGCAGGGTGTAACTCTAACCTATGGCGAGAAAACTGCCCTAAAAGACGTATCGTTTAAGATTGCTGCCAATACCAGAACAGCCATCATTGGCCCAACCGCCGCCGGCAAAACACAACTTCTCTATGCATTAACCGGACTGATTAAACCCCAGTCTGGAACAGTCTTATTCGATGGTGAGCCAGTTGATTCATACAACCCAGCCTCACTCCACGCGCAAGTTGGTTTTGTGTTTCAAGATAGTATTATTTTTAACTTGAGCTTACGCGAAAATATCGCCTTTAACACCGCAGTAACTGACGCTGATTTGAACAAAGCACTTGATACAGCCGAACTAACCGAATTTGTAACCAACCTCCCCGAAAAATTGGACACCGTTGTGTCGGAGCGCGGCACTTCGTTATCTGGTGGCCAAAAGCAACGCATTATGCTGGCCCGCGCTTTGGCTCTTAACCCAAAAATCTTACTACTCGATGACTTTACCGCTCGGGTTGATACGCACACTGAACAAAAAATTCTGACTAATATTGCCCGCAATTATCCTGACCTGACCCTAATCTCGGTTACCCAAAAATTAGCCGCCGTAGAAGCGTATGACCAAATTGTAGTGTTAATGGAAGGTGAGATTTTGGCCACTGGCACACACGCAGAATTAATGGACTCCTCGCCCGAATACGTACAAATTTATAACTCACAGCAAAGCACCAATGCGTATGACGTACACGTTTAAAAATCTTTGGCCACTCATGCGCAACGAGCGGTTCAACTTGATTCGCGCTGGTGTGGCAATTGCCATCAATTCACTGTGTAACTTGGCTGGACCAATTATCGTTGGTCACGCTTTGGATACTTACATTAAAAATCACGATTACCAGGGCGTTTTGCGTTCAACCGGTACTTTGCTTGCCGTGTACATGGTGGCATTAGTGGCAAGTTACCTGCAAACTCGCTGGATGGGCGGAGTTGGCCAACGTGTTTTATTTACAGTGCGTAACACTTTATTCGGCAAACTACAAACACTACCAGTGTCATTTTTTAATCAACACCAATCTGGTGATTTGATTTCACGCCTTAATAACGATACTGATAAATTAAACCAATTTTTCTCACAATCACTGATGCAATTTATTGGTAATGCCTTCATTATGGTTGGGGCAGCCATTTTTCTGGTGGTGCTTAACCCCCGTTTGGGTTTGGCGACATTGTTACCAGCGGCCTTGTTGTTTTTTTTCAATCGTGCCGTATCTGCCTGGGTTAAACACAAAAATGCGTTAAGTCTTAAAACTACAGGTAGTTTGAGTGCCGAAATTCAAGAAAGTTTAGATAACTTTAAAGTGATCGTAGCTTTTAACCGTCGCGATTATTTCCGACAAAAGTTTGGCGAGGCCAACGAAACTAACTATGCGGCTGCCGTTGGGGCTGGCATGGCCAACAATATCTTTACCCCAGTCTATGGATTATCTTCGGCTTTGGCTCAATTAATTGTATTAGTATACGGTATTTACCTTATCACCACTGGCAGCTTTACCATTGGTTTACTCGTCAGTTTCCTGGCCTATGCCACGAACTTCTATAACCCATTACGCCATTTGGCGGCATTATGGGCTAACTTTCAAGTGGCGGTCGCGGGTTGGGATCGGATTGCGGATATTCTGGCCGTTGAGTCTGACCTGGTAACTGTTCCTGAAAAAAGTACCGAACCAATCACCAACGCTCACCTACTTGAATTCAAAGACGTTCACTTTGCCTATCCAAATGGCAAGGTGGTACTGCATGATGTTAACCTTACATTAGAGGCCGGCAAAACATACGCGCTCGTAGGTCCAACTGGTGGTGGCAAAACTACCACCGCTTCCCTGATGGCCCGTTTATACGACCCAACCCAAGGATCAATCACTCTGCGCGGTCATGACTTGCGCAGTTACTCACCAACTGAACGCGCCCAAAAAATCGGCTTTATTTTGCAAGAACCAATGTTATTTAGTGGCACGATTAGCGACAATATTAAATATGGTCACACTGAATATGCCAATTACTCAAATGAACAGTTGCACGCAGTGCTAAAAGAAGCGGGGTTAGACCGCCTCATGACTCGTTTTGATCAGGGACTAGACACCCCAGTCGCACACAGTGGTGACAGTATTAGTTTGGGCCAAAAACAAATTATTGCGTTTATGCGCGCCGTATTACGCCAACCAGAATTACTGATTTTAGACGAGGCCACGGCCAATATTGACACTGTGACCGAACAAATCCTCGATGAAATCTTAGCCAAATTACCGGCCACCACTACCCGCGTAATCATCGCCCATCGTTTGAATACAATTGCGAATGCGGATGAAATTTTCTTTGTGAATAGCGGCGCAGTCACACCAGCTGGCTCGATGGAACAAGCAGTGGAAATGTTATTGCACCACAAACGCCAGAGCTAGCGTTTCTTCACCTCTTGTTTAAATTTTTTCCACTCTTTTTTTAAAGCTTGTTGTAAATTGGCAGCGGCTTTCTTGGTTAATTTTTTCTCTTTTGCGTAAGCAGAAATTACACTACTGGCCACAGTCTCAAAACTTTTACGGCTCACATTAGTAACCCCAGCCAACTCTTGCTTGAGTGAATCATACAGTGATTCAACTATTTGTTTTTGTTCATCACGCCAATTAGTGACTGTATTTTGGGCGTTCTTGACCCAGGCTTTACCACGTCTGGTCTTGCTTAGTGCCAGTACTGCCCCACTTAACAAAGTACCAAGAAATAAACCCTTTTTAAATCCAGAAGCCATACGTCAAAAATTAAATTTGATAAACCTGACCATCTTCTGCCAATGTGATTTGGCCATCAAATCCAGACCGTACACAATCTTGAATCATTGCCACGGCCGCATCTAGACCAGTGTAGTGAGTAAGCACCAAAGTTTTAACCTCAGTTTCACGCGCGATTACTCCAGCTTTAAATGGACTCAGGTGACCATAACCGGTCGCGGCCGCATCATCACCAATCCGAGCCGAGGCCTCGCACAAAAAAACGTCTGCACCCTGCGCGACTTCACGCAAACCAGCGCAGTCGCCCGAATCACCAGAATAGGCAAACACCTTGCCCCCTGCTTCCAACCGAAACGCCAACGCGTCTGCTCGGCCATTACCATGATGTACTGACCGAGCGCTTAACATAGCCTCGCCAATCTGGTGTGTTTGAGTTGAATTGGTCAAACTGTGCCAATTAATAACCGGCATATCAAACATGGCGCCACCTAAATCAGGATTATAAAAATTCCAGGCCGCTGGGAAATGATCCACAATATGCTGTGGGCAATACACCTGCCATTCGGCATTACGCGCCGCCCCAGCATCCCACAGCCCGTGGCAAAAAGTCGCTTGCAAAAAATGAATCAAAGCGTTGTGATCTGGGTGTGGGTGCGAAATTGCAATGTGGTGAAAATCATGGTACGCAAAGCCGCAGGCCTCGAGACTAAATTTAGTGCCCTCGCCACAATCAAACAAAATCTTTTCAGGACCGATTTCCACCACATATGCTGGCAAGGCCCGATTTTTAATTCCGGTAAGGTGGGAGGCCGCGACACCTGAACCAACAATGGTGAGTTTCATATTCCAGTGATATTAATAATCGTATCGCATACTCAACCAAGGGTCAAGAAAACCCGTTGTTTTTGACCCTAGAAAATGCTACCATTAATCCGTATGCGTACCCTTGACCGCAAACCAGGCAAATACGGGCAAATCAAAGCTGACCCGTTTTTGACCTTGGATAAATTTCAAGAATTGGAGCGGCAATTAGCCAGGCTCAAAAAAAGCCAGCCCGAGGCTGCCGCCGAAGTGGCCCGCTTGGCTGAAATGGGCGATTTTTCCGAAAACTTTGCGTATCAGCACGCCAAAGGACGCTTACGCGGTATTAACCAGCGCATCTTGGAATTAGAACATACATTAAATCAAGCCCAAGTAATCCAACCTCATAACCTAGACACCGTTGAAATTGGCCACTCCGTTACGGTTACGTCCGCTGGCGTCAGCAAAACCTACCAAATCCTTGGCTCCACCGAAACTGACCCACGTCGCGGCGTGATATCGCACAGCTCCCCCATTGGTGCGGCCCTGTTGGGTCACCGCGTTGGCGACACCGTTGCTATTACCATTGCTAATCAGGCCAAAGAATTTACTATCACTGCTATTACGATATGAAAAAATACTGGTTACTTGGTTTAGCGGTTATAATTGCAATTTACCTTAACCAAGCATACGCTCATGTATACAATAACCGTGTCGCGCTGTCCCCGCTTGACCCAAGTCCAACCGTAGTCACCACCCCCACCACGATTGAAAACGGTGGTGCTGGCCTGGTCTACACGGCCTTTGGCGACAGCCTAACTGCAGGCACCGGTGCCACAACTGGCACGGCTTCTTACCCATACCAGGTCGGCCTTAAACTGAGCACCGATGATTTTCCCGTTACAATTGTAAACACGGCCGTTCCTGGCGCGACAGCAGCCGATGTCCTTAACCAACAAATTCCCAGCATTGACGGACTATTCGGTGATGTAATTACAGTTTCAATTGGCGTTAACGATGTGCACGCGCGCACCCCACTACCAGAATTTAAAGAAACCGTCCAAAAAATTCTTACTTCACTAAACGAAAGCTCGGCCGATGTTTACATTACCACAATTCCGTATCTAGGAAACAAGCAATTATTTTTGCCACCATACCGCTGGTATTTTGATTGGCAAACGCAACGCTATAACCAAATTATCAAAACAGTGGCCGAAGAAATTGGCGTTTCAGTAATCGATCTATACACACTAAGCCACACCACTGCCTGGACTGGCGATAACTACTACGCCGCTGACGGATTTCACTTATCCGATACTGGTTATTCATTATGGAGTTCCTGGATATATGACGCACTTAATCACTAATGCCATAGCACAAACAAATTTAGTAATTGCCGTACTGGCCCTTGTTTTTTTGGCCACAATTCGCAAGCGGCCACTCGGTCCACTGTTTCCAAACGAGGCCACGACTGAATTAAAAGGTCTAGCCATTTTGTTCGTTGTGCTTTCGCACATTGGTTATTTTTTGGTCAATGACCATGAATTCTTGCAACCACTTTCTAATTATGCAGGTGTGGGCGTTGATTTGTTTTTTATTGTGTCTGGGTACGGATTAGTAGCCAGTGCTTTGCATCGTCCATTAACAGTATGGCAATTCTACCGTAAACGCATGGGAAAAATTCTTGCACCAGTGATAATTACCTTACTGCTGTGGTTTGGTCTTGATTATTTAGTGCTTCACCAAACTTACCCAACAGTGTTAACAATCAAAAATTTTCTAGGGTTTTTTCCAGTAGCTGATTTATATCGCGAGGTTAATTCACCACTGTGGTTTATCACTCCACTGTTGGCTTACTACGTGGCGTTTCCACTCGTATTTTGGCGCAAACAGCCATTGATTTCGGCCAGTGCTTTGGCGCTAATGGCGTGGGTGTTAATTTATTTCTTACCAGATCTGAATATTGTCAGCGAAAGTTTGGTCAAAATGTACAAACTACACTTCATGGCCTTCCCAGTCGGTATGGCCGTGGCCGCGATTACGTCTGAGCCAATTCGTTTAACCACCAAACACCGTTGGATTTGGAGCGCGTTAGCTGGTATTCTCGTTACATATTTGCTTAATAACACTCAGGTTGGTAGCACGTGGAAAAACGAGGCCGCCTATAGCACCATCACCGCCTTAGCTTTAGTGGGTGTGTATATGGCCAAACCATTTAACAATAAATTCCTTGCTTTATTTGGTCTGTATTCATTCGAAATTTATTTATTGCACTGGCCGCTACTGTATCGATATGACTTCTTGTTTAGCGGGGGTGTACCAGCTGGTGTTGCCACTCTGCTTTACCTCGTGATTTTGTTGGGACTGGGGTACTTACTACAAAACAGCTTGAAAATTGCCTCGCAAAAAATCACTCACACACGCTAAATTCAATTAAAAAAAGATGACTCAAATCATCTTTTTTTATACTAGCTCGGCGGGTGGGGCTCGAACCCACGACCAATTGGTTACACGTGATCTTTGCTTTCGCAAAGCGTGGACTATATCTTCACCCTCGTTATAAATCTGGTCTAGCCAGAAACGTTAGGGTGCGAAGCGCTTCCCCCCGAAGGGGTACTCCCAAATGGGATAGTCTCTGAACCTTCAATGCTGGGCCTGGAACAATCATAATGATTTTTCCGGTTCCAGCAAAGCTTGGCTGCAGATTGCCATATCCCGAACAAGTCGGGCTTTAGGTTTCCTGATCCGGTTAACCGGATTTTTCCAAATTAATGGAAAACAGTTCACTTCGTTTTTCATCCGAGCATTACTGCCCGGAGCTGCTATTCAGCTCTCTCACGAGAGGAGCCGTAGCTACAGCCAACTGCTCTACCACTGAGCTACCGCCGAATGATTGGTTTAAAGAACTGGCAAAAGTATATCAGAATGAACATGGGGTGTCAAGCACAAAAAAAGAAGCGTACAGCTTCTCTTTTCCCGTGTTCCGGGGCAAGGATTCGAACCTCGATACGCAGCTTCAAAGGCTGCTGTCCTACCTTTAGACGACCCCGGAATATCCCTCAATGGAGCATAGTATAGGGGTTCTGAGGCAAATTGTCAATTGGCAATTTAGACCTTTAAATACCGCCGCATAGCCACATAGCTAGTACCCACGGTTAAGACCGAAATAGCCACTAATTGCAGGACAGTAAGTGACCACAAGTGGGCTGCTACATAACTGGATAAAATGGCCTCGCGGTTAAACAAAGCCGTGACATATGGTTCGGTATAATGAATAACCAAGCAAATGAATCCATAAGTAGTCAGCAGAGCAAAACCAGAAAATAGCAAAGACGAAACCACAAAGGGACCACGCACATACCAGTTACTAGCCCCGACTAACTTTTTAATACTAATTTCAACACGCTGCGTATAAATAGCCACGCGCACAGTGTTAAAAATAATGATAATAGCAATTAAACCAAACAAAATAGTGATACCAAACGTAAAACGCTCAATATGTGTGGTGACCTGCTGAATTTTGTTGATTGCATTCTGTGTATCGCCCGAAGTTTTATTATCAATAATTTTAGCGTATTCAGGCACAGATAACGCGGTCATGAGTGGTGCATAATCTTGGGTGTCACGCGTGCGTACCACCAATGTCGCACCCAGTGGATTGTCGCCAAGTTCTTCGATTGATTTAAGCACTTCGGAATTTCCCTGATAAATCTCGCGGAAACGAGCCAAAGATTGCTCTTTATTCAAATACGTAGTCTGAACTACATTAGGATACGCGTCCACAAACGCGCGCACTTCGTTTATCTGAACCTCGGTGGCCAAAGGTTTAAAGTACACACTCACGTCGATTTGTTGTTTAACCACTGCAATCGCTTCGCCAGTTAGTACACGCACGGCTAACAGTAAATTAACTGACAATAGCAATAATACCAGCGTTATGATGGTCATGAGCGACAAACTAAAATTACGCACCATGTCCTGAAACGCAAATTTAATGATACGGAAAAGTGGCAGCATATTTAAAGACGATACTTGCCTTTTGCCTCATCAGACACAATTTTACCCCCATGAAGAGTGATCACGCGGCGATTCAGACGGTTAACAATGTCACGGTTATGGGTCACTAATACTACCGTGGTGCCAAAACTATTGATTTTCTTGAGGATTTCGATGATTTCGTGCGTGTTGATAGTGTCCAAGTTGCCAGTTGGTTCATCGGCTACCAAAATTTTGGGCCGGTGCACCAACGAACGTGCAATGGCCACTCGCTGCTGCTCGCCCCCAGACAACTGACCAGGATAACGTTCGGCTTTATTTCCAAGACCGACAATCTCAAGCACGCGGGGCACAACTTCACGAATGCGCTGACTAGGCTCACTCGCCACTTGCAGGGCAAACGCAATATTTTCAGCCACAGTCTTTTTGGACAGCAGCTTAAAATCCTGAAAAATTACACCGATTTGACGGCGCAATAATGGCACATCACGATACGGAATTTTGGTAATATCCCAACCACCGACTTCGATTTTACCGTGCGATGGACGTTCCTCGGCGATCAATACTTTCACGAGCGTAGTTTTGCCAGTACCACTCTGGCCAACAATTGACACAAACTCACCTGGCGCAATCGCCAGTGACACGTCGTCGAGCCCCACACTGTGGCGGCCGTAGTGTTTACTTACGTTAGTGAGGTTAATCATACTGTACAATGTGCACAGTATAACACATTCAATTTTATTCGACTACTTCAAATGAACCAACTGTGCGATACTCGGTGCCAGCTGGGTCAACTACTAACAAAGTATAGCGACGCTCCCCAACTTCTTCGGTCGTAAATGGTCCAATTAAATTTCCATTTGAATTTGTGTGGCGTGCACTAATTCGATATGCGTCTTCAGTATCTTCAAAACCAGGTGCGCCAGTTGCTAATCCCATGTCGTACACATATTTTTTGCCCTTTAATTGTGCCAATAAACTTAAACTTTTGCCTACAGGCACTTGGAGGGCGTTTGCCGTAAATTGTAGTCCTGAGATTTTTTGAGCTTCGACATCAACCACAAACACACCACTTTGCGTCGTGGTCGCACCCTTGGCATCAGTCAAAATATACTGAAATTCATGCTCATCCTCTTGATCAAATGGGCCCACCGTTGCTTGGCACGTACTGGTTTTTTTGCAGGTTTTAATAATTTTACCATCTAGCAAAATTTGGGTCTTACGTGTTTTGCTTTTAAGTTTAATGGCCGTGGTAAATTTTTCACCTGGTTGTATTTGCGGATTAGTCCACGAAATATTGGTGAAATATGGATTTTTATATAAAGCTGCTTGCACTGTTTGGTTACCACCATCTGTAGCCATAACCTGGTGTACCATAATTCCAGCCATGGTTGCAGCCAACACTGGCAAAATGATAAACTTTTTCATATTAAACGCGTTCATCTAAGATGGCCAAAATGCGGGCCAATTTCGCATTAATTTCGTCAAGTTGTTGCTTAACATTGGTGTCAATCTTGTCCGCCCCAGGTGAACGTGGAGCGCGATCGCCAAAGCGTGGTCGATCAAAATTCTTTGGTCCGAATTTAGCACCACTGTCTTGCTTTACAAAACAATTGCTGCACAATACTGGTTTGCGACCATTAGGACGAAATGGGACTTGGCATTCATTGCCACATTGACTGCAGGTCGCGTCATACATCATGGCGGCACGAGCTGGGCGCTCGCTGCGTTCTGGTCGATCACTTTTTGAATAGCGCGCTTTTTTGTAACTCCACTCGGTCGATTTAGTCTTTGGTTTGCCACCGCTCTTTCTCCCCTTCCCAACGCGTTCAAAATTAAACATAGAATTTAAATAAGCAAAGCTGCTTACACTATACGTGATGCAGGCGCAGAATACAAGCAAACTCGATCTTAGATGCTCCCAGGGCTGGACTCGAACCAGCGATATCCGCGTTAACAGCGCGGTGTTGTACCAACTCAACTACCCGGGAATAAAAAACTCTCCTGTGCGGAGAGTTTTGTGTGTGCAAAAACTCACCGCTTAGGCAGAGTAATTATTGTTATTATTAGTGAATGCGTGCTTCATACTTATA
>CAYMID010000010.1:0-11582 GCA_964390625.1 uncultured Gammaproteobacteria bacterium
TGATCGCTGATCAGGAAGTTTTCCGAGATCGGGGCTTTGGCGGCGTTTTTTTTGGAAGCGAGAACTTGCTTGGATCTGCGAATGACACGGCACAGCCATTGCAGTAATATCCCATGGTCCATGCTCGATGTCCTGGACCCAAAATTCCATTGCTCCCCTGTACCGAGGTATACGTGGTTGATCCGCATATCCGACACCGAAAATCAGTCACTTGCTGCTCCATGATCACCTCCGTGGGTTCTGCAGTTGTAACGCAGTACCGGAATTTAACCGGACTTCCTTAAATAAATTGTACCCCGCGGACTAGATGACGTCAATCGCGATTTTTTGCTGACTACTCGATCACCACACTACCCGCCACCGTCTCCACCATCGTAGCGGCCCCGGAAATTTCCAAAAGTGAACCATCGGCGAGGGGAAATTCACGCGAACCAGCTAGGTCACGTGATTTTTTCTGACGCGAGATAGTAATATTTTCGTTGACAGTGTTGGTCAAAATCACGCGATCAGGCCGATAATCAACACTCCACACGCGCGGATAATCAATGGCAAACTTAGCAAAGGTGGTTACCCGCAAGGTGGTTGTGGCCTGCATGAATTCATTTTTTTGTTTGGCTAATTCTTCGGTGTACTTGGCTTCGATGCGTTGACGCAATTCAGCCGGACTAATGTCCGAAGTACCATCGTCTGGCAGTTCAACGGGTGTGCGACTGCAGCCCGCCCCCAAACCCAACAAACCAGCGGCTAACAAACCAGTGGCAATTACCAAGGCCAACGCACGGAAGCTTGTGCGATTGCCGGTGCGGCCCACCGTCTGCTCTACAAACGCTAACTCGCGCTGGGTAGCAATGACTGCCTCGGGCAATACCGTAACACTGGCAATGCGTTGTTGTAACAAAAATTGAATTAACTCTGAATTATGTGTAAATGATCCTCCAGCAGCGTGTACTGGTTTACGCGCACGACGAGCAGCGGCAATCAAACGCGCCAACCACTGGCGGTTGGTTCGATCATTGGGAACAGTTTGTACATCTAAATACAGGCTATCAAAAATGCGGGCCATATCACGCGCCAAAACCACGTTGGCTGGAATCGTACAAGCCACAGCAAGTGACCAGCCAGCTTTGGCAGTCAGACCATTGGCCTCGGCCAAAGCGCGCACTGCCTGAGCTTCGTCTGGGGTCCGACAAAATGGAATAATTGGTTGGACATTAGTCAAACCACAAGCGCGCACGCGTTGCAAAACTTGGCACTCCAAGGCAAACACTGGACCATACTCGGGTGTAAGGTAGCGGCCAGCGCCCTGAACATCGGCGCCCTCGGCTTCGGCATCTTGGTACTCTTTGCCGCCCTCGAGCGCAGCAAACTCGGTGCTCCCAAAACTGCTTAACCGAACATGAACTGGGCGAGGGAAAAAAGCGGCTGCCAAACGCGACACCGCCGTGACTAAGTCAGCCACTGCTTTGGCTGCACGCACCGTATGATGCGGACCACGCAAAACCGTTAGCGGGTGCACGCCAATGGTTGACCAGGCAAAGGCCAGCGAAAATTCAGCACCAGTCACGGGCAAGGCCGCAACTTCGGCAGCACGCTCGGCTTGGGCCACCACTGCCAAAAGACCAGTTTTAACAGCCCGCCCTGGTGTGGCCGGTTCAGTAAACACTTCAAACGGCAAAACGCCTTGATAAATCGTTCCAGTGCCATCGGGTTGATTAGCGATGGTTACTGGACTCGCTTTTTTGCAAATAATTCGGGCGCGCGGCACACCCATTACCACTGGAATCGCATACTCGCGCAACAGCGCAGCCGCATAGCCCGAAATCACAGTCTCTTCGCACACCACCCCAGCTGCAGCCCCTAACCCACTCATGACCCGTGGAGTTAGTTCAGCGACCACAGCAATCGCCCCAGGTGGACATGGCTCGGTTCCATCCATAACAGCGACCGCACCCGCCGCTACACCAATACCGTATGGTGTACCTGTAGCCACCACTGGCCCGGTTTTTTTAAGTTCATACCGCGTGGTCGTAGCTGCGGCCACCGGTGATTGGGGCCAGGGAGTAGCCCACAACGGCACTAGGCTTGAGCCATCCTTGTACCACAACACACGCACGGCTTTGCCTGTGGCCACTGGACGCACTAACTGCACTAACTCGCGGATGGCCGAGTCTTCTAAGCCTGGCGCTGCTTCGATCACTGCTGGTTCGCCTCGATCTGGCACAAAAATACGCGCCTGGCCTACCCCACCTTCGATACACCACACGGACGTGGTGTGCAAAACCGGATCAATCGGATATA
The DNA here is from genome assembly GCA_964390625.1 of uncultured Gammaproteobacteria bacterium. Taxonomy (GTDB): domain Bacteria; phylum Patescibacteriota; class Patescibacteriia; order Magasanikbacterales; family UBA922; genus 2-12-FULL-41-16. The sequence continues at coordinate 2,299 of CAYMID010000010.1, forward strand.
GCCAGCCTGTTTTGGGAGCATCTGCTTGCACGGCTACAGCCAAATCAAACCCTGCCGGATCAAGGCCATGTTGCAAGCGCCACGTTAACGCGGCTTCGCTAAAACCACTGGCCCACACGCGACGCAATGCCCCGGCCAAAGCCGCTTCGTTTTTTATGCGTTCAATGGTGACGTATTGTTCGGCCACGGTTGCCGCCGCATGCGCCCACTGCACTGGACTGGGACGCAACACTACTGAACCGGCCGATTTGCCCAACTTTTGCCAAACACTGGTTACGGCGCGCATCACTGATTTAGGTAAAGCCGCTCGTTGCCAGGCCCGCGTTAACTTTAAACTGGCCTGGCGAATGGCCGCGGTGTCGTGCGGCGCCAAATCACGAGTGATGTCCCGAGTTAACTTAGCCAAACCATCGGCACCAGCGGCCTGGTACGCAGCCGTAGTAAACACCGCTGTCTGGGGCAAGAGTGATTTTTTTTCCGTGTACAACAAAGCCCGAGTTAAGGCTGCTGCCCCACCCACCAGCCCACCATCAGCGGCCTCGGCTGCCTGCAGCCACACCCACGGCGCGCTTTGTTCAGGACTTTTTGCCATAACTAGACTACGTCTTTGACCATTAACATGTTACAATGTTGGCTTTCGCCTACCGGTTCCCCAGCCACGACCACAACCTTATCCCCCGCAATCGCAAATTCACGATCTTTAATCGCTGCCATAGTCTGACGCAGAACCCCCTCAACCGTGCGACTTACCTTTGTATGCACAGGATACACCCCCCACAACAATTGTAATTGACGCTCCACGCGTGCATTACCAGTCATTACCGCAGTAATTAAACGTGGTCTGGTCATCGAAATCAAACGCCCTGCCACACCATTTTCAGCAGCTGTAGCAATAACAACCGCCCCAACTTGCTCGGCCAAATCACGCGCAACGGTAGCCACTGCAGTTGGTGTGTTGGAACGTGGCCATGCCAGTGCAGGTACCGGTGCCATACCTGCCTCAACTGTTTGAATAATAGTTGACATCATAGCGACGGTTTCCACTGGGAATTCGCCTGCTGCAGTTTCGTTCGATAACATTACCGCATCAGCTTGTTGCATTACCGCATTGGCCACATCGGTCACTTCGGCCCGAGTTGGGCGTGGATTTTTTTGCATTGAATCTAGCATTTGCGTTGCTACAATCACTGGCTTCGTAGCTTGGCGGGCTTCGGTAATTAATTTTTGTTGTGCCAGCGGCACTTCGGCCGCGGGAATTTCTATACCTAAATCACCACGGGCCACCATAATCCCATCGGCGGCCGCAATAATCGCCTGACTATTTTTAAGTGCCTCCTGGCGCTCAATTTTAGCAATCAATTGAATTGGCGTACGCGCTTCCGCGCCACGCATTTGAGCCTGGTGCATTTCCACCAAGGCGCGTAGTTCCACAATATCTTCCGCACGATTCACAAACGACAACGCAATAAAATCAACCCCATGTTCAACCCCAAATTTCACCGCTTCGCGATCCTTATCGGTTAACGCAGCAATGGCTGTAGTGGTATCTGGCACATTAATACCCTTGTGGGGCAGCAAAATTCCACCCTGGATTACCTGAGCAACAATTTTACTACCTAAAACTTCTTCGACCACAGCTTCCATTTTGCCATCATCAAGAAGTAAACGCTGGCCTGCGGCCACAGCTTGGGATAATTGCGCAAACGCCACGGGAATAAATCCGCGGCGGTATTCGGTCACACCAGTTTCAAATACAATCGTGTGCCCCTTTTTTAATTCGAGTCCAGCTTGCGGCAAATCACCAACGCGAATTTTCGGACCTGGCAAATCTTGTAAAATGGCCACCGGTTTGCCGAGTGTTTTGCTAACCTGGCGAATACGCCGAATTAACGCCGCATGATTACGATATGTGCCATGCGAAAAATTTAAACGCGCTACTGACAAGCCAGCTTTAACAAGTTTGGTAATTTCGGGCACTGATTCACTCGCTGGCCCCAGCGTCGCAACAATTTTGGTGTGAGACAACATACTAATTATTTAAATTTACTCCAAATCGTACTGCTGGTGATAAATTGACCAGACTTAACTGAATCAAGTGTGCTTTGGGCCTCTTGTAGCCAGCGGGGAATATTAATCCCCAACCAAATCAACGGTGCCAACCACAACACTAATTTGATATAGCCATTGATCGTCATCCAGGTCAAACGGCGTTTAATCGCCTTGTTTTGTTGGTGAATAATTTGCGACCACGCCATTAATTTGCGCACATCACGTCGCAATTCTACCAAATCAACTGGCTGATTGGATTTGGGCTCAGGCGTAATTTCTTCAACAATAGGCTCGTTATCTTTTTCCGTAAACGCGACCATACTAAGATTTTTTAACGCGCTGCAGCGAGCGCACTTCGCGCTGAAAACGACTGACATCCTCGAACGCGCGGTAAATCGAGGCAAACCGAATGTACGCAATTTTATCGAATTTTTTGAGATGCTTCATCACAGCCTCACCGATCTCTTTGCTGGTAATTTCGCGTTGTTTCTTTTTTTGAATATCAATCTCAATCGCGTGAATCAAATGATCAAACTGTTCCTGTGTGTATGGCCGTTTAATCAACGACTGAAGAATTCCGCGCTGCATTTTTTGGCGACTATACGACTCGCGCGCACCATTGTTTTTGACCACTACAATGTCGAGCAATTCCATTTCTTCGACAGTGGAAAAACGATACTGACATTCTTCACACTCTCGACGGCGACGCACCGCCATGCCATCTTGCGTCAAACGCGTATCAATTACTTTTGTTTCTTGACTGCGACAAACCGGACAATGCATACACAAAAATAGTGTTTCTAGTATAGCACAAAAGCGTACCCACGCCCAGTTAAAACAAAACCCCGACAGCGCGGGGTTTTGGTGATTACAAACTCATTTTCTTGCGGATAAAGGCCGGAATTTCCAGATCATCTTCGACTACGGCCGCTGCTGGCGCAGTCGGCATAATTGGTGGTGCCTGTATGACTGGCACTGCTGGACGCATCGGCTCTGGCGCCTGCATTACGGCTGGAGTTACCGGAATCGCTGGCAATGGTGTGCTGGTCATGCGCTGAATTAGCGGTGGTTCGCTGGCCATTGGTTTTTTAAGGAAATGTGGCCGCACCGTTGGTGGTGGTGTTAGTTCGACCGGGGCTGTACGCTCGTCTTCAGCTTCGGTTTCTTCGTCCTCGAACAAATCAGTTGGTTTACGCTTGCCAAATAAACTAGTACGCACGGTTGGGCGCCGACGCAGCAATTCGTTGGCTGAAGAAATACCAACAGAATCCAAAGCGTCTTCGGCATCGGTTTCGTCGCGATTGTCAAAGCCAGTCGCAATGACGGTGATGCGCACATCCTCGCCCATGCTTTCGTCAATCACGGCCCCAAAGATTACCCGAGCGTCATCGGCTGAACTAGTAATTAACTTGGCAGCTTCGGCCACTTCTTGCATACCCAGACTGCTACCACCAGTGATGGTGAACAAGATGCCACGAGCGCCATCGATGGCCACATCCAACAGTGGACTGGAAATCGCCGCCTTGGCCGCATCAATTGCCCGATTATCACCACTACCGATACCAATACCCATCAACGCGGTACCTGTGTTACTCATGATCGTACGCACGTCAGCAAAGTCAACGTTAATCAAACCAGGAACAGTAATCAATTCGGAAATCCCTTGTACACCTTGGCGTAACACATCGTCAACAATATGGAAGGCATCAATGAGCGAAGTTTTTTTGTCAATAATTTGCAAAATACGGTCATTCTGAATCGTGATAATGGTGTCAACGCTCCGTACAAACTCAGCGTGGGCACGTTCGGCAATCGCTTTGCGTTGTGGCCCCTCGAACGAAAATGGTTTGGTCACTACAGCGACTGTTAAAATACCCATATCACGAGCAATTTCGGCCACCACTGGCCCGGCCCCAGAACCAGTACCACCACCCAAGCCACAAGTGATGAACACCATATCGGTATCCTTGAGCATTTCGCGAATTTCGTTTTGGGTCTCCTCTGCGCTACGCTTACCTACCTCAGGATTCATACCTGCACCCAAACCACGAGTAATCGTTTTGCCAATATGCAACTTGTGTGGCGCGCTGTTGTGGTGCAACGCCTGAACATCGGTATTCAAAACAATAAAATCAACCCCGCGAATCCCGCCTTTTACCATGCGGTCAACCGCCGAGCTACCCGAACCACCAACCCCAATCACTTTAATTTTGGCAAATGTTTCAATTTCTGGTTTTACTTGTGGCATACAACATCAGATTAGCCGGGTTGAACAGTTTTTGTACTCAACAGAGCCATTTTTTAACATTTTGGATATAGCTATAGTGTAATTTTTTTACTCAAAGCTGTCAAGGATTTCTACTATATTAAAAAAACCGCTAGTTAAGCGGTTTTTCGGGTCTATAGCGTTTGTACATGAAGCGTAATGTAATCACTGCCGACACCAACAACATTTAGTTGAATTTTTGCCCCCAAGACCCCGCCTGTCTTAATGGCTTGTAAATTTACAGTTTGGCTCGGATCAATCGCCCACACTTTCGGATCACTCCCACCAGACGTTTCATAGACGTTACCAATCTCTACTTTTGCTAAATATGTGTACACACTCCGTAGTTTAAAAACTGCTCCAGAACTATGAGTTAGTTGTTGCCCTAGACACAAATTGTAGTCTCCGTCGCCGCCACTAGCAGAACTGCATCCAACAGCACTATGATAATCATACATAGTGCCCAAGGTAATTATTGCTCGCCCATCCGTATCTTTACCTTGATACCCAATCGAGATTGCGCGCATAGCCCACGGCAGCGATAATAGAGTACTTTGTCCCTTTGATACCGACAAGGTACCCGTATCAGGGTTGACGTTACCTGAATGAACTGCACTATACGAAATTGTCAGAGTATCACTATTATAGTCCTTAACTACATACGTTACGAAGTTGTTGCTTTGATAAATGGTGTTATTGACACATGCATTATAGGTACCGTCCTCACCACTATAACTTTGGCAATTCTTAATCACACTCGAATTAGGAGTTGTGTTAGTAGTAACAGCAGCAGTTTTAAAGTTCAAAAAAGCAACTTGTTTGCTACGGGCCGAAGAATAGGCGTTTTTATCGTATGTAATTGAAAAAGTGTTATTAGGATCTTCAAAAAAGGTGCCGGTCTTAGTTTTTCCTACCGGAATTGTCCATACTTGGGTACTGCCATTATTTTTTATCAGAGAAAGTACCACATCATTAGCAGTCACTACCGCCACTTTGATACGCAGATACGACGTTGCCCGCACTGTTGTTCCTTGGCAAATCATAACCGCCCCACTTACTGTATTGGTGGCATCAGCGCAAATCGCCGAGTCCTGAGGCCCAGGCTGGGCATTGTTCGCAGTGTTCGGCGCATTGTTTGACCCAGTGTCAGCAAACGGAACTGTTTCAGGAAAATTTGGTATGTGATCAAAACGGTACTGTTGTGCGTTTAATTCATCGAGTGTTTTAATATAGACCCTCGTTGGATTTTTACCATTTTCTGAACGGCTTAAATACACTGCCGAAGAATTTGCATGTTTATACAACACACCAGCTGGATAATAGTGCCAATCAGCGGTAATGCCAAAACCAGAAATTGGTAACTTACTAATTACCTCTTGCGAAACATCTTCAATCCAGCCCCACTGATACCCGTTATTCACGAATGATTTTTCAGACTCAAACGGAATGAGCGTAGTCTGTCCAGCCTGACCATTAGCGCTATACCTTGAAACCAAAAAAACACGTGGATCTGACGGACTCTTAAGTAACGTGCCGCCAGCAAAAGTACGACGTGGTCCCCAAGGGGCAATTCGGAGTGGATGATTTGGCACTGACCCAAGTAAGGTTTCGTTTGTAAGGCGAACCTCTGACCAATCCGAAACATACGAAAAAAAGACATCGGGATTTTTTACTAATTGCTTTTTACAATCGGCGGTGATGTAGTACACGGCTTTTGAGCCAGGTGATTTATACATGGTGTTAGTTGAGAGTGAGCACTCAACAGCCCCGGACACACGAGGAATAAACCAAGTCATCACCATGATTAGAATAACCAAATATTTAACGTACTTCATATGTTTATTCAGAAGTGCTACAAGGTAGTCGTGATTTTAAAACGGGCAATACCATTTTGGGCGGAAATAAGTTCAATTACTGCTTTACGTTGCAATCCAAAATTTGATTCTATGTAGCTCACTTCGAGTGACTGCCCGACGCTAATCGTCACTGGCTGAGACTTGCTACCTGCAAAATCTGGTGAGTTGGGTACTGTAATTGAAGCAGTAGAATTTGAAATACTCTTAACCTGGATCATCAACCCTGATTCGGCGTGGGTGTACGAGTATCCCTCGCAAATATAATATTCACCGCCAGCCTCATTGCGGTCACAGCCACGCGTATCAAATGGTTGAGTGCTAATTATAACCTGAACTGCCGGTTTACCGGACTGAGCCGTGCCCTGATAGGATACAAATTTAATTGAATAAATCAATTTATCTACTAATGATTGGTACCCAACCTCTGAACCAATTTTAATCACACCCCCCATATTTTGACCATCACTAGAAATAAACTGCAAATCCATGTTATTACTATTCACATTTACAGCTTTAAGTTTTGCATTTACGGACAAGGCTACTTCGGTATCTTGGCAAATTGTCACCAGGCCACTGACTGTGGTATTGGCCCCTGCACACGTGACTGCATTTATTGGGACCAGTCCTACTGGCGTAGTTATTTTTTTGGGTGCAGCCAATGTATCGCCATGGGAATAGTAAAAAATAAATGGTAGTATCGCCACATGATCATATCGATAGTTAAACTGCTCGAGGTCCTCTAGTCTATCCACATATTTTGCATACTGCTGGTCGCGAGATTGTTCAGGGTCAATCGCTGTCACAAATAGGGCTGGAGAAGTTTCGATTTTAAATAATATACCAGATGGAAATCGAGTGGCATTGGCGGTAATTTTTTCTGTAGCCACCATTGAACTAGTAATTACATCTTGAGACACATCCTCGACCCACTTCCACTTGAATCCAAGTGATAAAAAGGCTTCTTCTGATTCAAATGAAATAAGGCGATGGTTTGGCTCAAAATTGTTGCCAAATTTTACAACCAAAAACACGCGCGGGTCAGTGGGTGATTTAATTAAACTACCACCTAAAAAATTATGCTTTGGGCCCCATGGCAAAATGCGTAATTGATGATCTGGAACACTGCTTATACCAGCGTAATTTGTATTTTTAACTTCAGCCCAAGAGTCGGCATACGAAAAAAATACGTCTGGACTTTTTACTAATTGCTTTTTACAATCGGCGGTGATGTAGTACACGGCTTTTGAGCCAGGTGATTTATACATGGTGTTGGTAGAAAGCGGGCAAGCAGTGGCCTGGGTCGAATTTGGTACGAACAAAAATAATCCAAAAGCAATTATCAATGTAATAATATGTTTCATAAGAAAAAAAATCCCTCTTGGGGATTTTAGGGAACCAAGGATTTAAAAACTTGGTGTAATTTGTCTGCAACTTTGCCCGCCACGTTAAAGCTCGGTCGCGCACGTCGACCCGAACCAACCGAACGAGCCCCCCAACGGACCAAACCAATCGCTGGTGCAAAGGCTGGATCGCTAATTTTATCCGTAATGCTGTGCAATCCCAATGGATAACCCAAAGCGACTGGTAAGCGAAGCTGTTCTTTGGCCAATTCGACTAAACCGCGAGTATGGGCTCCTCCACCCACAAACAAGGCGCCGGCCGGAAGTAAACCGCTCAAACCCACGCGCTGTAATTCAGCATCAACTTTTTCTAAAATCTCACTAACACGCGCTTCAATAATCTGCGCCACATAATACTGCGAGGCAAGCTCGGCCGCAGGTGCGCCCAACGTACCCAGATCAATCATTTCTTTTTTGGTCAAACCAGCAGTGACGCACTGACCATACTCAACTTTTACCCGTTCAGCCACATCAATCGATGTCTTTAAGCCCAAAGCAACATCATTGGTAATATGCGCAGCCCCAATCGGAATTACGGCCGTGTGAACAATATCACCTTCGGCATACACCACCAAACTAGTAGTAGGGCCACCGATATTGATTACCGCCACTCCTAGTTCTTTTTGACGACTGGTGGCCACAACGTCCCCAGCGGCTAAAATTGATAAAACAAAATCATCAATATCAATGCCCGTACGATAAATAGCCTTGGTGATATTTTTGATGTGTGCGGCCACGCCAAAAATAATTTTGGCCTCGACCTCTAGCCGAATCCCAGTCATACCAACCGGGTCCTTAATCCCAGTCTGGCCATCTACCCCATAGCTACGAGGTAAAGTGTGTAATAATTCATAATTAAGTGGCGTGGCAATGGTACGCGCAGCCTCAATTACTCGACCAACATCTTCTTCGGTAATTTCGCCATCAGTACGAGCCACCGCAATCGCCCCACGGCTGTCCTGACAAATACTATTGGCCCCAGAAACCCCAACCCAAGCATGTTCAATCGGAACGCCAGTGATTTTCTCCGCGCTCTCAAGGGCGTGGGCAATCGCCGAGACAGTTTCTTCAATACTCGTAATACTGCCCTTCTGGATTCCTTCGGAAGGTACTTCAATAGCCCCGACAATATTTAATTGTGTCTCGCCTTCTTCGGTGGCCGAAATTTGACCAACCGCGATTCGAATTGCAGTCGAGCCAATATCGAGTCCGGTAATAAATTCAGTGCGTTGTTTGGGACGAAACATAGAAAACAGCGAGTGGCTATAGTATACCACCAGAAGCCCTAAGACTCAAGAAAGTAAGGAATAAAAATTAACCCTCCAATTGCAATCGCAGCCAAAGCCGCCAACAAAACTGCCCCGGCCAAAACATCCTTGACCACCCCAACCGTACGGTGAAGCCGCGGGTGAACACTATCTAGCAACTTTTCCACGGCCGTATTAAGCAATTCCAAGGTCAGCACCATTACAATGGTCACAATTAAAATCGCCCAATCACGATAGTTAACCTGCCACCACCAGGCCAACCCCACAACCACCACGGCCGCCGTAGTATGAACACGAAAATTACGCTCATGAACCAAAGCGTAACCTAATCCACGAGCGGCATGAACAAAACTTTTAGTCAAACCACTCATAAGCACTCTTTTACGTATTTTTCTTGACGCGGAAACATTACCGCTGCCTGTGCTTTGGTAATATGGTCATACCC
>CAYMID010000010.1:11682-20142 GCA_964390625.1 uncultured Gammaproteobacteria bacterium
CTCGACAGTGGATGATAGATAACGACGAAACCTTCGCTTTGGCCCATAAAATAAGCCACCAAATCATCACGTCGCTTCCAGCCTTGAACCTCAAATCGATTGGTTGCTTGCAACAAATCGGTAATATTTTGATCCTTGATGTTGCGAGCAAACCAGGCATTAAAATCTTCGGTTGATTCTTTTGGTAAAGCTCGCACTTCAAAATAATCTCCATTAGGGGCGGTTACAATAACCTGACGGCCGGCGTTATCCACAGGTGCAGTGACCCAGTTTTTGGGGTAATAAAAACTATACCCAAATACAGGACTAATGTACTCAAGTACGGTACCGGAATCAATTAAACGAACCGGTGCCATGCCAATCGGGTTGTACAAATTAAAGACTTCCTGACCATCATAATAACCATCACTTTCCGTATCCCACGCCGCTGGATCAGTTCCAAATATTTCCTCTTCGGCATCGGTCAAAACATCTTTATCAAAATCCACAGTGTTAAGTGGATTAATGACCGGAAATTCAAGCGGTCCACCGACCACCACACTTGAGGTCGGTAATGCAATAGTGTTATTCGTTACTTCAACCGCTGTCGATGTGGTCGTAAGAATTTCTTCTGTACTTGTCGGTACAATCTCAATAGCCACGGTCGTAGTTGGAATGGTTACAACGGCAACCGGCTTAGTCCTAATTCCTTGTGTGTAATACCACACAATTCCGCTTACCACGCCCAAAAAAACAAAGCCTACCGCGCCCCACCATAAACCCCGGTGGCTGGTAGATACTGCGACCGAAGTGGTGGAAACAGTTTGCTTTGGATTATCAACAACGACTCGCGGTGCGCTAACTACCGTTGTAGCTACCTCACGACGATAAACCTCGGGGTCATTACCCCCATAAAAAATATCTGGAATTGTCTGAACACGCCCTTGTGCTTCGGGTTCTGGCGTACTAGGTTTTTTCTGGCCAAAACCAAACATAGCCAATGGTTAAGACTTAACGAGTGCTGCTTGCAGTTGCGGTTGTTGTAGTTGGGCCCTGACCTGGTTGAAACAGCTTACCAGGTCCTTTTGGATTATACCCATTACGAATTTCATCGCCATCCTTGTAAGAATCGCCATCGGTGTCAGCTACCAATGGATTGGTTTGCCAGGTATTTACTTCGTCGCCATCGGACAGTAAATCACCATCCGTATCCCAGCTCAAAGGATCCGTGCGCTTTTCTTTTTCCTGATCATCGGTTAAGCCGTCGGCATCGGTATCGAGTGGCTGACCCTCCAAAATTGAATCTTCGAGGGTTGTGCTTACAATTACCGTTGTATCTTGTGTAACGGTTTGCTCTGGTTCTGTGTTTTGGACTGGGGTTGTTTCGGTTTTAGCCGGCTGATTAATCACAGGCTCTGGACTAACAGTTGCCGGTGCTTTAACAAAGTTAGCGTACACCCAAAAGCCACCGCCGCCAACAATCACCAAAACCAAAACTAATAAAACCAAAGTTAAAGTGCGATGGCCCGTGGCTGGCTCTGGCTCAGAAACGTCTGGTGCACGAGAATCTAACTCTGGTGGCAAGCCGGTAAAATTGCCAGAGGCCCCCATTGTTTTGTCAGGGTTAGTTGGAGGCATCTCAGTTTTTGGACGAAGGACGCCTGCTTCTAACGCACTGGCACTATCACCACCAACGTCAGCACCAGCCAAGATGTCATCTGGCTCATTGGTTGGTAAATTACCTGGAACCTGTCCTGGTTTTTCCAAAGAATTATCGTCAAACATAGCAATGTAAAACTTATGGTTTGGTTGAAGTTGGTAATCGCCCAGGTCCTTTGGGATTGTACCCATTCATTATTTCGTTACCGTCCCAAAAGCCATCCCCATCAGTATCAGCCTTCTTTGGGTCGGTTTTAAACCGCTCAATCTCCGCTTTATCAGACAAGCCATCGCCATCTGTGTCATACTCGGCTGGATTTAAACCCTGTGCTTTTTCGTCAGCGTCTAGAATCCCATCGCTGTCGGCGTCGTTTGGCTTACCCGGCGCAAGCGGTTCGCTATTACCTGTACTCGACGTACCCTGCGAACCAGTAGTTGGCCCACAACAAGCAGTAAAGTAATGTCGATATGTCCACCACCCGGCCCCAGCAACAACAGCCAGGGCAATTACTCCGAGCAGAATTTTTTTAACAGACATAGTATACCACAATTAGATTAGAGTTGACACTGAGCAACGCCCGGCATGTTGGCTTTGACCTGACAGAGGTCTGTTTCAATCGAACCATTGCCGTCGCCAACCGGAACAATCTTGTATTGTCCACCCTGGTACACAAAGTTAAAGACGTGCCAGTACATTGCCAAAGGATTGGTACTACTACCGCCAGCAGCCTTAATTGAATATGAATACTTAGTGTCTGGCTTAAACACCGAGTACAGTGAGGATTGTCCAGCGTGGAAATCGTATATTTCCACAGTAATATTACGAGTAGCGCTATTAGCTATTGTTTGTTGCAAGCCTTTGACATAAAAGGCTACGGCCGCGTGAGCACTATTTGTACTAAACTTGGTTGTATCAATCGTAAAGGCTTGGACAAAAGTCTTATCAGCCCCGGTTGATTGGTGAGTAAACACGCCTGAACTTGGCTGACATTTACTATTAACATGGCCTGCTGGCCACCAATACGTACTTCCACCAATATCTTTCTTGCTCATTACATTACACCAATCATTATTGCCATTTTCTTGATACGAATCAAGATAGAAATTATTCTGCGCAGTGTTTGCGTTATACACACCACCAGCAAACGACAGTCCAGCTTTTTGTTCGGCTTCGGTCCAACGAACCACCACCCGATATGTGTCTGGAGGTACAGCCGGTGAATAAATAATCTGTTTATCCACAAAACCAACCTCGCCAGAGACTGGGAAACTAAAGATATCACCAGCATTAGCGACACTATTTGAATGATCCCGATAGAACCAGTGGAACGAGTCGTCTCCATCGAATTTGCCGTCATTATCAAACCGTTTGAAATCACCAGGATTAGACCCTATTTCTGCCAAACGACGATGATTAAAGAATAGAGAGTATTCATTACTACACATCAGACTGGTTTCCAAACCAAGGGTATTTATTGGACAGGCCCCGCCATCAAGCCACAAATTTTTATACTTCAGCGGTGATTGACCCGTCAACAATGTAGCCGTAGTTTGGCCTGATTTTGTTCCACACTCTTTAGTTAAGTCAGCTGCTTTCCAAGCAAAATCACTAATCCCCGAAAAACCAATGTATTCATAACGGTTAGGCACTTTTTTGTCTTCTGGCATCTTGCGATACGTGCTGACAATAAAGCTACTTGCGGCCAGGTCTTTTTGGCTGAAAGGCCAGGTTTCGTCAGGCCCAATCATTGGGTTGACCAAAGACAGACGGGGTATTGGTTTGCCCACAGCCGTACCACACCTGACACAAGAGTTATTCAAAATACGGCAATCGTTACTACACTGGTAGGTTCCACGTTGGTCAATTGCACAATTTTTGGCCACAATGCCCGAGGTGGTGGTTACATACGCAGTATTATTTATTGTCTCGCAAACTTCTGGTGACCCATCGTCAATTTTACCATTGCCACAGAAATTTGGCGTGTCCACGGTCAAAATATTTTTGCAATCATTGGAACAATATTGGCACGAGACACCGTACCCTGGAGTGCAGGGTTTGCCATTTTTGTCCCCCAAATCACAGGCTTCTCCTACATCTTTTTTGTTATTACCACAGGAGCCGCCGTTATTGGCTACAACCGTGCTCGTGCTCACACTACCAATGCAGTTAATGGTCAGATCTTTAATGCCAACTGACCCAACCAAGTCCTGATATTCTTTAACAATTTGATTAATGGATTTGGTATTATACCCATTTTCACAACCAGAACGACGATTCGCGTTGTCATTTTGCTTGGCGACAATGTCATAACAGCCGCTATATAGACCATAAGCTGCACAAATTTCATTTGGTGTACCCAATTTAATACACTGTGTATTTGATACACCACCCGAAATAATTTCAACGCCTGTTAGATCTTTGCCCTTGTCGTCTTTAGACAACGACAAGATAGGGTTACTTTTTTTACAGATTAAACCATACTCAATTTGACAAAAGGCACTGCATTCGTCGCCATCATTTGTATTGCCATCGTCGCACTCTTCGCCATTATCAGTTTGTACTAATTTATCACCGCAATATCCACCAGTTTTTTTACAATCATAGGAACATGACAGACTTTCCTTAACATTATATGTACTGCCGAAATTACCAATGTCACTACATTTACCAAGCTGCGTTAAGTTTGTAGTGTTTATCAAATTGCTACCAGGAATTCCATCAACATTACCTGGAGCAAGACTAGTATTTCCGTCCCACATTTGCGCGTAAGTTGGTGCTAAACAATCTGCATCATCTTTACAGAGCAAACTTGTGTCTTGGCTACAGTGTTTTCCGGCACTTACAATTGTTTTAACATCGTTCCGATTCCACATAAATGGCAACTGACTTGGTCTTGGATCAGAACCGTATTTAAAACGTACTTTTTTACCAGTGCCCCACGAAATTGAAATGGTAATATCATTTACTTTTTCACAGAACTCAGCTGGTTTATCGAGGTTTCCGTTACCACAAGCAACAGCACTGTAACCCGAGCAAGTAGCATTACAATGTCCTGACTGACCATTCACACTACCTTCATCACAAATTTCGTCTCCCTCAACCTTACCATTACCACACTGCCCCACAGCTGCACACGCCGAATTTTCCCACTTACACGAAACATTACAGGTACGAGTTTTGGTTTGATTATTTGAGCAACCATTCGCAGTAACCACACTAGTCCCTGGTGGGTCGCAATCTTCGCCTAGACCAACAGCGCCATCGCCGCATTTAGCGCTAAATGGACTAATTTTACTGTTGCCCACACATTGTTGCCATGGAGCTGCACTAAAGGTGCCTGAATCAATAAATTGATTAGTTACTGTATCACTACTCGTAAAGAATTCCAGAGGTGCGTGGAACACATAGCCGCCAGTACTGCTCGTAAATTCGTACTCATACACACGCGAAACTTTTGGACACGAGAACTCATTGGTGGTAGCGTTCCAGCAGGTTTGACCGTCAGCTGAATCGCACCCGATCCAATTATTAATCGGGTCAACTGGCAAACCGCCCACCAAACCACCCAGGGTTCCCCACGATGGCCAACGACTAGAAGTATATCCTGGGATAAATGTGCCACTCTTTAAATCAGCTTTAAAGTTAAGTAGTTTATCCACGGTATTAAAGTAGGCATCAAGACTGTTTTGGGCCAATTGTACGTCGTGCAAACGTTGCCAATCACGGAAAAATTTAGTCTTAGCGTTTGAACAGACACCGTTTGTTCCTGACAAAGCCTGTCCTGTTGCTGTTAGACACTGCAAATCACTGGTACAAGCAATGTCGGTAATTTTATCTACATCGATCGAACGAATATTGACCCCAGCCTTGTCACCCAAACAGTACCCGTAATCGGTTAAGTTGGTGTTGTAGTGAAGTGAAGACAGTAATTTATCAAACACGGCGCGAGTGGCTACCTGTGGATTAGTATTAATACTAAACAGGTAAATATTTTGGTAAACATTGGTTCCCGTGTAATTAAGGGCACTCACGTAGTAATTTGACCCGTCACTCAAGGCCTCGTAACCCGAAACCGTGACCGGCTTCATACTACCCAATGATTGGAATTTATCCTGGTACCATTGTGTCAAGCTCTTTACTGCACCATTAGTGTCTGGGTCATTGCGGAAAATTTGAATACCAATTACGTCGTCGTTTTGGTCGTTAAAGAATAAATACTTTTTGAGCGTATCATTTGGTACTGGTGGCTGGCTGTTGTTAGTGTACACATTTGGTGTGTTCAAATATGGCAAGTCATCGCTTGTCACACCAGTTTTACCTGCATCAGCACAATACGACATGCTGAAATTAAAATCTAAATCTTGGAATGGATAACTGCCCGAAGCTGGCCATGGTTTTTCGCAGAAAAAGGCGGTTAATTCGAATGGTGCGGCCAAAATTTGACCCTGCTGATTATTAGTGTCCGAAAAATCATGGATAATCTTTGCCTGCACCACGCCTGTAACTTGACCTTGGACATCTTTGGAACTGATTACATTGGTCTGTGTAGTTACATCTTGGATATCAAAGATTGGGGTCCCGATTGGCTTCCACGACCAGACCCAATCATAAGCAGCGGTTGGAACAATTTGTTGCTTACTCGGAGTTTTACCAAATGCCACAAAATTAACGCTAGTTTTTGGTTTAGTGAACGTATAGGCTGATGGTGTGACCCCAACTTCGGATAAACGGCATAAATCAGCGCCCGTGCGGAAGAACCAGATATCATCGGGTGTACCCGGATGTTTATCAGGTGAACCAACCGACACTCCATTGCTATCGGCTACACCATTTTTACCACCACGAACCCAGACGCCATACGTCGTATTTCCCTCGAGTGCCTTATTAATTGTTAAGGCAACAGTTGTGGTTGTGCTCTGACCAGATTCACTATACGAAGCAGCTGAGTTTAAACTAACTCCAGCTGTACACCATAACGAGAAACTGTTGATAGTATTGGTATAATTGGTGGCCACAGCCTCATCGCGACCAAACAAATTATGGAAGAAAGATTTAATACCTTTCCACAATCCTTCCCAAAAACCAACCGGGCCACTGTCTCCAGCACTAGTAGCCACAAAACGTTGCATTTCATTGGTAACATTCAAAGTACCTTCGGGACAGGCTGTAGTGGCATTTGTATAACCACGTACCAACACAATATTGTCCTTTAGACTATCCTCACGTAAACGACGTGGATACACAGCCTCAATATAGGTGTTGCGGCACGCTGGTTCGCTATTACCTAAACCAGTTCCATCAACTGGATATTCGGCCGCACGCTTAACCCGAATGGCACAACAAGAAGTACTATTTACACCGTAGTCATTGCTGTTGGTTGCACCATTTTGTGGACAATCATTAAACAAACCGGCGACTGGTGCCAAAAATTCTTGGTAACCACACTGCAACCGATAATCGGCCGTACCTTTGACAGTGGTTGTAACCAATAAACTAGCCAATACCTGTGTTTCCTGAAATTTGGTACTGCTAACATTGGTACCCTGACCAACAGCTTCTACAATTTGAGTTGGGCCAGCATGTAAGGTGCCGTCATTTTTCGTATTTTCGCAAGCAGCAAATTCACCAGAACCAACCTGACCATCGCCACACAGAGATTTATTCTTGTACGCTGGCGACGAACCAGCCAAAACACACGCACTTGTACAGCCTTCTTGAGTTTTTGGATCACATTGTTGTACAGCAGTACCGCAGGTATTTTGCCACAAACATGTTTTTGAATTACATGTTTTTTCGTCCGCACCATTTAGACCTGGTTCGCACATTTCACCGTCCTCAATCACGCTGTTACCGCAAATCGACACGCTGTTGATGCAACTAGCTTTGGTTTCCGCAGTATCATTGGCATGGGCAGCGCACCACGTTGCGGCTAGACTGCTGCCCCGACGCAGACACTGTTCCGTACAACCCTGATCGTTTTTTATATCACATGTCTCCCCTTTGGTAACCTGACCATCGCCACAGTATGATTGACCTGGTTTACTACTATCGAATGCGGCCAGTGGTAACGAGCCGGTTTGGCCCAGAGCTTTGCGTTCGGCCGTAGTATATATACAGCCAAGTGTGCATTTACCTTTACTCGCCGGATCAGTAATATCACAATCTTCACCAACGTCAAGCTTACCATTACCACACAAAGGCAAATCTTTTTGTGTTGATTTAGCGCCAACTGGCAAACAAGTCAAACTACAGTACGGTTTGATTCCGTAACCAGTAGTAATGTTTGAAACTGTGGCTACCTTGGTATCAACAGTTTTCCAATCGTATCCATAAGCCCATTTACTCAATGGCTGACCAGATTGGCTACAGGCATTAGGACTACTAAACGGCTGTGCAGTGTAGATGGTGCGTTGCCCAACGGCAGTAGCCGTAAATGGTTGCGGGGTTACACGAACACTACCCGGCGCACATGGGGTTGGATTATTTTGGGTACGGAAAGTCCAGGTATATTCAGCCAAACTTTTGCCTAATTTCGGTGGCTCCAACGCGTCTAATGCCTTTATCCCCGAACCAATCGTAACTTTATAGTACGTGTTAGGTTTTAATAAGTGGCCCTGACTTAAGACGAGCTCTAATCGAGTTGGATTAGATAAATCTTTATCAACCTGGAACCAATCCGAAACATCAGTTGTGGCTGACTCATCGCACGCCCCACTGATTCCAGCTTTACACTCCTTAACCACCCAAGCACCGGCATTTGCAAAAGTGTCTACGGCCATTTGACGATTAAATGTAGCCCATAAATCTGTGTTCACACATGA
>CAYMID010000010.1:20242-22951 GCA_964390625.1 uncultured Gammaproteobacteria bacterium
ATCATACCAAGTCAAATTTGTGCCATCCCAGGTCAAAATCAAACGTTGCGTCAAGTCCACAGTTGGTGCAACATGACTACACACACTCTGACCAAAGACATTACCACTCACCAATGTACCGATACACAGGCCAAAAGAATTTGCGCCAGTGCCGGCAAAATATCGGAATGAATACGAATTACTTTTACCAAACAAAGTTTTAACTGGTGTGCTTGCTTGTCCTAAGGTTTTATCAGTAACTTTAAATTGCAAATCTAACGTAAATGGTTTATCAAAATCAAGCAATGGGACTTTATTAGTTGGGAAAGTGGCAGCTGCGCCAGCGGTCGAATAATCAGATTTGACTCCAACTTCGCTCAAAACATCAATCCAATTGAATGAATTGGAGACCTTGTGTGCCGGGGCACTGGCCGAAATTACGGCCTTATCTGGTGTGGTTTGCTCTTTGGCAATAACTTTGGCACGACTGTCCGTATATGACAAGCCGTATTCTATGCCTGGAGCAACCGTCGCACCCGCTTTAACCTCTGGCTGGGCTGACCATTTCCAACCAAACCCATCGGCCGACAAAACACTACATTCTTGATCTGCTTTGCCCCACAAATAGTAGTACCAAGGGTGAGAAGGTGCCATTGGATTACCAATTTCAAATGGATAACTAGGGTCTTGGAGCATGCCTAGGTAATTGACTGTATTTGCTGGTGGATTTACTCCAACCCCACTTAATTGGCACAAATTATCACTGGTTTTAAAGTCATAACAATACGCGGTACCTGCGCCGCAAGGACGAGTTTTTTGCAACGGAAAATGTTGTACTTGATTTTGGCCAAGCACTTGTTTGTATTGCAATGATTGGATTTTATCTGATAATTGTACACGATACCACGTGTTTGGTTCTAAATTACCATTAGCCGAATTACGAATAATCAAAACAGCGTTGCTACCATTTTGCACACCCAATGTCAAATTTTTATCTTCAGTCGCCGTACCACAATCGATATTGCCGTTACTACTCTGAGCACAGCGAAACACTTTTACATTAGCCGCATTCAAAGTGGTAGCGTCCATTGGCGCGGTAAACCGAACGGCCACACTAGCATTCAAGCACGCACTGCGACCACGGTTCGTTTTTTCCCATGGGGTTGGTGAGGGGAAGTCAATCGAAGCGCCTGGCTTGTTCCAGTCAACTTCGTTACATTGTTCGGCTACCCGTGGTAATTCTGGAATTAAGCCAGTAGTAAAACGCCATACATAACCGGCTTCGCGCGTTTCGCCCGCACATTGTAAATTTGAAGGCTTGAATACACCAGCTTCTGGTCCGGTAGTACAACATTGAAAATCTCCGCTTATTGGTTCAGACTGGCGACAATCGTTAACCGTGTACTTGACACTATTGCCAAAAACACCTGTTTTTGCACGTACTTTAATCGGACCAGTGATCATTGTTTGGCCAGATGCAGTTACTGGAATCAAAGTTATAATCTCATTGTCACTCTTACTTTTTATAACCGAAATGTCACCGAATTTATTAGCATCAGAATGTAACCAGGTGTTTAAATCATTCGCATTTGCATCTTTTTGCCAAAAATAGACCTCTGGTGCATCTGAAAAATTGGCCCCAACTAAACGCAAACCTGAACTCTTTTTGTTTAACGGTGCTGGACCCTGGTCTGGAGTAAGAGCACAAATACTTGGCATTGGTGAACCATCCACTACCTGCAACCGCGCCTGGCCATCGGTACGCTGCTGATCACCATTGCGCAAAAGCACAAAATATTCACCCACGGGAGTACCTTGTGGGACTTCGGCAATTACCTGAGTAGGACTCCAAGTTGCTCCACAAGCTGCCGGGAATGAACTCACGTTCAAACTACGACAAGAGGCATCGGCATTTTGCGTGACACACGTTTGTACTTTTTCAGCACTACTAGCAATGTATACGGTTCCGAGAGTGCTAAAACCGGAACCTTTGATGGTAACATAACTACGTGGTGTGACTGCGCCTGGATCAATCGCGCTAATTACCGGATTTTGCTGTCCGTCAGTAGCTGACTGCACAGTAAACGGCACGGCATTACTAGTTTTACCGTCAACAGTTACTGAAACTGGCACCACCCCTGGTTGCAGGTTGAGTGGCACCTTGGTGTTTAAACTAACATCAATCCAATTAGTGCCTAAGGCCGAGGCAGGACCAAACGCAATCGTTCCATTACTACCCAAGTTGGTACCGGCAACCGTAACCGGGGTCGTAACCGGCCCTTTGTTTGCACCCTTAATAACCTGGATAGTGTTATTACCAATCGTAATTTGGGCATTGTCCGTTACACTAACACCACACAAGGCTGGGCGAGTTACTGTATTCAAGTGGAATAAACCGTCACCGGCCGGTTTAGGACCGTAGTCATCATCGGTACGATCAGCCAAAAACTTAAGGGCCGCTCCTGTGGTTAAACGAATTGCACTGGTTGCGCCCAAACCTTCTGGTACTTTTGCCACCACCCACGTTGGGTTCCATGACAAAACTCCACCAGTACAGGCAACGATATTTGCTTCTTTCCAGGTGTTATTAACCGAAAACTCAATCTTGCCCGGATTAGTACCAAAGCCAACCCCAGAAATTGTCACCCAGCTACCAGCAGCACCATCCATGGGATCAACTGCCCGAATTTGCGGAGCTGCAGTACACTTATTTTCCAAACATTTATTCCC
>CAYMID010000010.1:23051-29044 GCA_964390625.1 uncultured Gammaproteobacteria bacterium
TTAACGTAGAACGCAGCGTCAACACAGGCCGAATACGTTGGGTTTAAACTACAGAAATTTGAACACTGGCTTGGATTATAATTTGGTGAAGTAGGATCACAAGCACTGCCTGGCTGTGGACCACCACCTCCGGCTAAGTCAACCGTCCCCGAACCAGTCGCTTCGGACAAACGGCTGAGTACGAACGTGGTAATGCCCCATGCCGACATGATAA
The DNA here is from genome assembly GCA_964390625.1 of uncultured Gammaproteobacteria bacterium. GTDB lineage: Bacteria > Patescibacteriota > Patescibacteriia > Magasanikbacterales > UBA922 > 2-12-FULL-41-16. Next base: position 23,266 of record CAYMID010000010.1, read on the forward strand.
TTACCAAACCAATTACTGCATTGACCAAAATTTTGCGTGCGGTCGCAACTTTATCTTCGTTGCCGCCCGCAGTCATATACACAAAACCACCGTACAAAATAATTCCCAGCGTAATTACTCCCAAAACGCTCAGGCCTGTACGAATAAATCGCGCTACCGTTACCCGTAAATCACTATTACCTAATGTAACCTCGCTACTAATGGGATTTAACCCAAAGGTATCGGTACTTGAAACTGCGAAACTAACCACTGGCAAAAGCACTAAAGCCAAGGTTACGACACTAGCGAAAACAACGAGCGATTTAGTTAAGAAACGGTTAAAACGCATACAGGCAGTAAGCAATTACTTATTTGGGGGTTTGTGGACTAATGCTAGGTGTACGCAACTGTCCAAGACAGGCTTGAACAGTGCCTTGGGCCACCGGCACACTGCCATTAGTGGTCACACAAGCGGTATCCTGACTAGCGTTCATTTGGAGGGGGGCACAGTTGCTCGTACTAATAATTGTGCCATCAGCATCATAACCAATGTTGCAAACCGGTGAAGGGCCGGCGTTTTTACTCGGACTAACCGGACCAAACCCCGGATATAAGCAATTTTGGTTATCACTCATTACCGAACTAGAGACCGAAGTAAAGTAGTACAAATCAAGGCCATTGGCGCCAAATTCACGTGTACCTTTGATCAGTAATTTAGTGCCTCCATTTAATCCCGAGATTGCTGCACTACTATAGCCCATGGTGTCCATTGGTTGGCCATCTGGCCCCTTGCTGTTGGCTGGATACTCTTCTAAACGAATACCAGCTGCCACACTTGCTAACCACATCTTGCGACTAAATTCAGTCTGAACACCAACATCGTGAGCTACACCTTCGTTGTCAATCCCCGGAGTAACCTGACGGACATATGGAGCCTGGCGGTCAATCACGTTTTTAACTTTAAAATCAAGCCAAAAGTTATCTGGGCTACGTTCTTCTTCGCCAATTGTTTTAAGGTTATCTGGTAACGGCGGTTGGTGGCGCCATTTAACTTCTGGTGGCGCTTCAATTTTTCCATCGCCTTTTCCATCGGCGCTACTATCAAGGGCATTGCCTGCCATATCCATGACCCCACTAAATGGATGGGCAATAAAATTACTTTGTTTCTCATCAAGCAGTGCCGCTGTACGCGCCAACGTGGACAATGGTTTAACACATGACGGATCATCGGCTGGGCAGTCAATTGTCAAACAGTACATTTGCTGGCCGCAGCTATTAAGCCCGCATGGTTGTTCTGGGACAAATTCAATCGTGCGATATCCATTGGTGATTTTCCATTGTCCACTTATTTTCTGATCTCCAAATACGACGTTTGTAAAGAGGCTGTTTTTATTTAAAACGCCCTGAACCATGGTTGGATCAACAGCTTCGGTAAACGTAATTTGAATAATTTTATTTCGCGGTATGGTTTCTCCTGGTAATGGCGAAGTTAGACTCAAATCAACTGATGGCGGGGTATAATCAATCGTGGTATTGGTTTCGAATTCCCATGCATAACGCTTGTAATACAAGGCGTCAAACACACCCTTTCCATCGGCCTTTTTGATGGATGACAGAAGTTCCACCGTATGCCAGATGTTACCAGCACTATCGCCTAAATTTTCGAGCGGCTTAAAGACAAACAAACGGACTGACCCATCGGCTTCATAATTAGCCATAGCCGCGGCCTCGTATACTGGTAGTGGACTAATTGTTTTATTAGCACTCTGGAAAATACGTACCGAAGTGGTGGCTAACTGATCACATTCAGTGGCCCAGTCAATCGCCTTGTCGCCATTTAAGTCAACACAATCGCCATAATATGGCTTGGCATTTGCCTGTGAACAAGCTGCCACCGTGCCCTTACCATCAGCCGCCCAGCAAGTGCCATTGGTATTTTTGATAATAGTGCTTGGATCGATTGGTTCGGCAAAAGTAACCGCAATCTTGGTGTTGCGTGGCACATCACGCTGTTTGGTGGTTGGATAGTGATCGCGAACAATATCACCAAGTGCGCCTGAACCAGCAAAGGTATTGAAGTTAGGTGAACCACCACCAAGTTGTTCAGTACCCGGATTAATGGCTTCTTGCAATTTGCCCAGCACAAACTGCACAATTCCGAGCGATGATAAAATAATTACCAAGCCGATAACTGAGTTTGTTAAAATCTTTTTGCCTTCGGCCACCTTGTCCTCGTTCCCCTGCGAGGTCATGATGGTAAAACCAGCGTATAAAATAAGCCCGAGGGAAATAACCCCCAACAAACCGAGCACGGCTCGGATGACTTTGGCGACAATGATACGAATATCACTGTTTGCCAGGGCAATAGTGTTATCAATTGGGTTTAAGCCAAAGGTGTCGGCCTGAGCACCGGCTTGTTGAACCCCAAATAAAAACACAAAAACTGTCGCGGCCAAAAATGTGGCTGCCACAGTCTTGTGTATGCGATGAGACCGAATCCAAGGAAGCATGGGACCGAGGATTCAAGAATTAAATTGACTAAGTAAGTCGGTTACTAAGCAACTCGCGCACCCGCGCACCATCGGCCCGCCCTTTGACTTTGGCCATCACCTGTCCGGTTAATTGACCAAGGTTTGGGTTGGGACCAGCTGCAGTTAGCACTTCTTCAACAATTGTCACCAATTCAACGTCTGACAAAGGCTGAGGCAAATACGCCTCGAGCACTTTAATTTCCTGTTCGGTTTTCTGGCTCAAGTCTGTGCGGCCAGCACGGACAAAGTCCTGGTTGGCATCGCGCAGTTGCTTGACCTGACGCCGAATGATTTGCTCACCGTCGGCGTCAGTTAATTCGCGGCCCAGAGTGATGCGTTCATTTTTGAGCGCAGCTAGCACCAATTGTAAGGTGCCCAGGGTAGCTTCGTCGTGGTTACGGCGGGCTGACTGCTGGTCGGCCGTTAATTGTTCAAGCAGACTCATAGACTAGCGACGAGTGCGAGCTAATTTGCTCTTTTCTTCGGCAGACAGACGACCCGTTTTCTTACGGTGTTCGAACTGTGCTCTCATCTTGAGACGAGCTACGGTAGAAGTACGGCGACGATTCTTACCCGGCTTGGAGGCAAAGACTTGACCCTTGCGAACTTCCAAAATCCGGCCAGATTTCTGCCAACTCTGTTTAACACGGCGCAAAAACGATTCAAAAGATTCGTTGCGCTTACGTTTGATTTCTGACACAAAAATTCACCTCCCGAATAGTTTTATAAGTAAGTCGCAAGCACCCTATTCGAGGCAATGCTTACGTGACTGGAGTATACACACTTTTTGGCCAAACGTCAAATAAATTTGGCTAGGTTGCCGATTCATTATCCAAAATACGGCGAAGGGCGGTTTTGATTTTTTTCTGGTCAACAATTTCCTGAATACCCGACTCCATATTGCGGATCAACACGGTGCCATCTTGGACTTCTTTTTGGCCCAAAATCAAAGTGTGGGTGGCCCCATATTTATTAGCCAATTCAAGTTGGGCCTTGAGCGAAGATTTAGCCAGATTGTGGAAAACCACAATTCCGTCGCGGCGCATTTCTTCTACCAAGAATAAAGCGCGGCGGCGAGCCTGTTCACCTAGCTGGGCAAAGAAAACACTGTTGCCTTTTTTGGCACCCTCTACGATTGGCTTACGCTCTACGGCCAGCATTAAGCGCTCAGCTCCCAAAGCAAATCCAGCGGCTGGAGTTGGTTGGCCACCCAACTGTTCGACCAGCAAATCATAACGACCGCCACCACCAAGGGCCATTTGGGCAGTTTCGTTCTGAATATTTTCTTCGTACAATTCAAATACTGTGTGAGTGTAGTAATCCAAACCACGCACCAGGGTTGGGGTAAGTACGTATGGAATACCCATTTCATCGAGGTATTCAAGCACACTCATAAAGAATGACTTGGATTCTTCGGACAACCAATCCACAATTTGTGGTGCCTCAGTAAGGACATTGATGCAACTTTCTTCTTTACAATCAAGAACACGCAATGGATTTTTGACCAAACGCTTTTTGCAATCTTCGCACAAATACGCACGTTTGGTCCGGAGGTAGCCAACTAATTCAACTAAATAATTTTCGCGGTCAGCTGGTGTACCCAAACTGTTTACGCGCACTACCACATCCAAACCAAGGTCACGGCAGAAGTTGTAGGCCACGGCAATTAATTCAGCGTCAATTACAGGTGCTTTTTCGCCCAAAGTTTCAAAATCAAACTGGTGGAATTGACGCTGGCGTCCAGCCTGTGGACGGTCATAACGGAAGAGCGGACCAAAGTTCCACAACTTTACGGGTTGTGGCAACTGTTGCAAACCATGCATAATGTAAGCCCGAGCAACCGAGGCAGTCATTTCGGGGCGTAGTGCAAGTTTACCACCATCGCGATCTTCGAATACATACATTTCTTTATCAACCACATCAGTCCCCCGACCAACGGCGCGCACGAACAACGAGGTGGCTTCGACTACGGGTGTACCAAAATAATCAAAGCCATAGGCATCGGACAAATTTTGGGCAATCCGTTGTGCACGTTGCCACAACTTGCTTTGTGGTGGCAAAATATCGCGCATACCTCGCACTAACATTAGACTACCCGCGGCCTTTTTGGCTTCGCCTTCGTCTTTTTTGTCTTTTTTTTCTTTGGCTTCTTTAGGTGCCGCTGCGGTCTTAGCCGCTGGTTTTTTGGCTGATTTTGGGGCTGGCGCAGCCTTGGCCGCTGGTTTTTTCTTAATTTCTTTTTTGATTGCCATATAACTAAAAATTACAGATTATAGGTTGGGGGTGCAAATGTGCCAACCCGACTAAACGGCCAGCCACGAAGCCATACCCGACCAACAATGGCGTTCTCGTTAACCGGTCCAAATCGACGTGAATCATAGCTGGCATCACGATTATCACCCATAACAAAATATTCATTATCACTCAGGGTATATGTCACCGAGCCTGGGGTATCCTCGACTAAATATTTTTCTTCTAAAACTTTACCATCTAGATGCTGGTCGTTGTACACGATAACCTTGTTACCGTCAACCTTGACACGTTCGCCAGGCAAACCAACTACCCGCTTTAGATAAAAATCACTGTTAATCGGTGAATGGAACACAACCACTTCACCGCGTTCAGGGGCGCGAAAACGATAAGATAACTCATCAATAATTAAATAATCATGCTCCTCGAAATTAGGCTCCATTGACTGACCTTTGACGTAAAAAGGCTTAAACAAAAAGTAGCGCACGAGCGCAATGGTAATTCCGGCCAAAAAAGCGATCTTAATTGCCTCGAGGAAAAAACTACCCACCCGGCTAACCCAACTTTGCTGAATAACTTCCTCTTCTGGTGGCAACTGATTTTCTGGGGTATTCATAGGCAAAAAAGTCAATAACTCAGGCCAGTATAGCCATTTTACGCTAAAAAAGCAAATAAAAAACCCTGGTTAGCCAGGAGTGGAAGGCCAGGTGGTGAACGAAGTCACCACCTGGGAGACAGCAGAGCCGCCTCGTTCGAATTCGAAGAAAATCTGAGCGCCCCTCTGTCGACGTGGCCTCCTGCCAAATTCTACTTAAGGGGGGGTCTGGCAGGCGCCATGTCGCCAGAGGGGTTTTCCCACTTAGTCCTCAAAAACGAGTCCTCACTATACCACGAAAAAGTGCGTAAATCAAGGGGAACAAAAAACCGCTCGAAAGCGGTAAATGTGGGCGTGCCAAGAGTCGAACTTGGGACCTTTACATTATCAGTGTAACGCTCTAACCAACTGAGCTACACGCCCG
>CAYMID010000011.1:0-19981 GCA_964390625.1 uncultured Gammaproteobacteria bacterium
GCGACGTACCATTGCTGGCCCCAGGATGACCGCATGAATCCAGCTGACCCATTCCACGGTTAGGGCGGTTTCTAAAATTTGTGTAAACTCAGCCCGGCGATACCGTCGCACGTGGTGCAAAGCAACATCATGATACGAAAATAGCCAAGGGTGGGCTGGCACGGTGGCCACAAAAATGCCGCCTGGTTTGAGAATGCGGGCAATTTCTTTAACCGCAGCCTGGTGATCTGACACATGCTCCAGCACATCTAAGGCCAACACCACGTCAAAACTGGCGTCTGGATACGCTATACTCTCGGCTGTGCCCAGTGTGACGGTTAATTTTTTAGCCTGGCAATACTGGAGCGCCTCTGGGCTCATATCCACCCCAAACGCCTCGTACCCTAGTGATTTCATGTGTTCCATTACCGCGCCAGTGCCGCAACCAACATCAAGCACCTTGGCCCCTGCTGTAGCCGGCCCAAACCAAGCCAATGCTTGAGCTACATACTGTCGCTTGGCCTTGAACCACCAATGGTTGGCTTCGACCGCTTCCATGCGTGCGTATTCGCTTTTTTCCATATTAACGGTAATGACCGCGGACACGGTGCCACGACATAGTTAAAAGTTCCCCTATGGTCTGAATCACCGCTCGCCCTACCCGCACCCGCGAGTCCTGATCGTGCGACCACTCTACGGGAATTTCGCGCACTGGCAACTTGTGCAACCGGGCAATATACAACAACTCAGTATCAAACCCCCACCGATCCAACCGCGCACGCGAAAAAATTGTCTGCACGGCAGCACGCGAAAAACACTTAAAACCACAAGTAAAATCACTTACTTGTGGCACCCACACGTTAGAAATTTTGGTAAAAACATGACCCAAGGTAGTACGCAAACGCGATTCTGAGCGCTTAATCTGCGACTGCCCCAAACGTCGACTACCAATCACGACTGCATCCTGTGATGACAGAGTTTCCTTTAATTCCGCAAATGTTTTGAGTGGCGTAGCTAAATCGACGTCGAAAAACAACACCCACTCCCCTTTTGCCGCCAACGCGCCAGTGCGCACCGCATAACCCTTGCCCCGATTTTGGGCGTACGAAAGCACGCGACACCCGTATTTTTTGGCATAATCGCCAAGTAGTGCGGCTGTGCCATCATTCGAACCATCGTTTACAAAAATCAACTCACACTCTACCCCAAACGCCCCAAAAAAATTAGTAATTTGCCCAATGTTGCGCGGCAAACGCTTGTCTTCGTTATAAACCGGAATTACTACTGAATACACGGGCTGAGCCATACTATTTACCATTTACCAAAGCACGAATCTGCTCGCCCTCGGCACTTAACTTCAGACCAGTTTTATCAAACTCAACAAACATTTGTTTGGCCTTTTCTTTTTGTCCAGCGTTATTATACGCTAGCGCCAATCGCCACCAACTACCCTCAATTTTTTTATCATTATTCCAGGCCTGTTCCATCACGGTGACCGCCTGATCATTTTGTCCTAGCTGTTGATACACACCAGCCAACAAATACTGAATCTGCTGACGACGCGGGGACTTTTTGAGCGCATCCTCGAGTGCAGCCTGAGCTTCTAGCACATAGCTGGATTTATTTTCTAGCTTCGCTCCAGTCATTGCTAATTGCGCTAAATTTATCTGATTACGGATATCATACGGATGCATTACGATGTTTTGCTTCAAACCATTATAGGCTGGCTCAAACACCAACAAAGCCAAATCAGTTCGCTTTGCTTGTGTAACATATTGCATCGCCACTTGGTCAACCACACGCGCAAAATCAGCTCGAATATCGTCAATATGAGGGGATCCAACTTGCAATGCCTGATTATACTGAGTAACTGCTAATTTGGGATCGCCATACAACGACTGCAAAGCCTTAAGAGTAGTTGTATTTGCCTTGGATACTCGCACGTTGGTCGTATAAATAACTAGCGTAGTAATCAAGGCTGCAGCAACTAGCAATGGCGTGCCAATCGTTTTGTCCGAAGGGGCTTTGGTAGTCGTTGCACCAATTGTCTGTTGATTTAGGTAGGCCAAAGCAAAGAAAAAATACAAATACGAAGTTGGATTTTCGAATACAAACGTAGCCTGCACCAGGTGGGCGGTCAAAAAACCTAGGCCATAAACCAGTAGTACTTGATCAATACGGCCAGCTCGATACGCCGTAATGAGCGCGTAGGCAGCTGCGGCAAAAATACCCAAGTATGTCAGCACACCAACCGCACCCTGCGTGGCCAAAGTATTCACAATAATATTGTGAGCATTGTCAAACCAAGTTTCACCCCAACCGTGTTCCAAAAATTCTGGACGGTAATGCTCGTTGAAAGCGTAAAAAAAGTTGTTAATCCCCCACCCAAACACTGGGCGTTCACGCCAGGACTCAACCGCAATCTGCCACGACATCAACCGGGTACCAGCCGTGCCCTCGGCTACCGACGTATTTAACAAACTCCCCACTGCCGGAATACCACGAACAAAAGTGGTGGTTCTAAACGAGAATAATAACGCGGCCAGGACTACCACAGAGGCAACGCCAACCGCCACCCACTTGCGTACTGGTGCGCCTTTTTTGGCCGTAACCGTGACTGTAATAGTCGCCACAATTAACCCAGCGATCATACCCAAAAGGGTGCCACGTGTGCCACTAAACAGCAGGCCAGACACACCAAGTAACCCAACCAAGCCAGCGTATGTTTTGCCACCAGTGGTGGTTTCACGGAACCAGGCTAATCCGGCTAGCCAAATGAGGAACAAACCATACCCACCCAAATAAATCGCGTTTCCCAGTGTTCCAGCGACACGGTCCGAACCATTATTCAACAAATAAGTAGGATCAATTTTTTGCTGAATCCCGACCAACATCACGATACTGGCTGCCCCCATAAACCACCGGGTAATCCATTGCCAGCGCACCCGGCCAAATTCGGTGTGAGTAATGACCAAATAAAACACCAAATAATGTACCAGGGTAAATAAACCAAGCATGCGTTCGTGACCATCCCAAAAACTGCGGTACCAATCAACGCTCGTAAAGGTTGATAGAGCCAAGCTAGCAAAAAACGCCAGCACAGCCACGGTAATTGGCGTCAACTTAACCTTATACCGCTGGTAATTAGTGGTCAGTAAAATTGCATACACCCCCAGCATTACCACGGCTAAACTGCGAAACCACAATACTTTAGGAACAATAAAGGGGAAAATATAACTGCGGTACGGCACCAACAACGGGGTAAAAAACACCGCGCACAATAAAAAAAGTAGTCCGATTTCTAGATTTTTTCGCATATATTCGAGTTTGGGTAAGAATCCAATAACCCCCTTATCATACCCAATTATCCTATAAAACACAAACCCCTCCCAAAAGGGAGGGGTTTGTTGACTTACGTGTCGTTAGGACACTAGACCAAACTCATTAGAGAGTCTTGATCAAGGTGTCACCTTCAACATCGTAGGAGTCCGAAGCCGAGTAGGCAGTACCGTTTTCCGAACCACCGTTGGCTGGGGTGTAGTAGTACAAGAGTACACCATTGGCCCAGTTTGCTTCGTTGGTAGCGTCAGCGGCACTGTAGCCGGTGGCACCATCCAATTTAGCGGTGAGGGAAACACTACCAGTCGTCTTGCCCGAGAGGGCGTTCGAGGTGTCAGCAACCACTACAAAGGTACGAGACCCGCCTGCCGAGATGGTCAGGTTCGAGAACAAGTTACCCAAGGTATCGTCTGCCAATTGGCCAAAGACCAAATTGATTGACGAAGTGGTGGCGTTCAAACAGTTCTGAGCACCAGTACCACCGGTAGTAGCAAGACCACCAGCGAGACACGAAGTGCCAGCCACAGCGCCCGAACCATTCGTGTTGTGAGCCAACGAAGTGGTAGAGAGTTGAGTGGCCAAACCGCCCGAAGAGTTGGCTTCCCACAACGCAAAGCTGTGGACAGTACCAGTACCCGAGGAAGCGGCAGCAGCCAAACCACTGACAGCCACGTTAACAGTAGTCGAGGCGATTCTCAATTCACGGTCACCAGGGTTGGTAACGGTAAACTTGAAGATCTGAGCCTGAGTGCTGATTGGCAACGAAGTGCCAACCGACTGCTTGACAATTACTGGAGCAGTATTGTGGAAGAGGTAGAAGGTTGAGGTTACAACCGAGTCTTCCAAGTCCTGACCAGCAGCACCAAAGTCTAACTGACCGCTGGAGTTATCAACCACACCACCCGAAGCGCGGAGCATTTCGAAGTCAGTGGTGGAAGTCGAGTAAATACCGAAGGCTGAGGTAGTAGCTGGGTTCATAACACCAGAACCGTTGATGGTGCCCATGAGCACCAAGTACTTGGTCTGGTCAGCCATGACCTTAAGCATAGCATCCTTGGTAAAGCGGACATAACCATTGTTTGTGCCAGGAACATAAGAACCTGTAGCCAATGGAGTGGTCATGTTAGCCGAATCGTACAACGAGAGAGTGCCAAATTCTGCGGCATCAGTCTTCACTGCGCGAGCGGCGTCTGGGCGAAGCACGTGGAAGGTAATCTTGTTCAAGGTTATATCTTCGTTTTGAGCTTCAATTTTCCACTTACCGAGCTGCATACCAGTTGCCGATGGAGTACGGATAGCCGAGACAGTTGTGTTGTCGTTGGCAGCCGAGATGATCACGTTTACTGCTTGAGCAGTAGCGGTCTGACCAAGTACAGCACTCGAACCATCCAAAGTGGCCGAGTTACCGGTCGAAGCACCGACGTAGTTGGTGGACGAAGCCGACATAACCAAGGTGTGACCCGAGGTCATGGTGGTGTCTACGTCACCGCGAACTTCGATGAGGCGGATAGCGTTAGCTGGTACCAATTGATCGAAGGTAAAGGTGTTCGAAGAAGTGGCAGCCGAAGCAACAGTAGTACCAACCTTCTTGAGGGTGGCTACAGTTTCACCAGCCCAGATTTCCAAGTTCTTTACAACAGTAGCAGCCGAAGCAGTACCATTGTTAGAAACTGTGAAACTAGTTACGCGAACGTTTTCTGCACTACCGGCCTGAACAACATAACGGGAGAGGGCGATACCCTTGCTACCTGGCGTAATGTTGCGGTTTGCCAAAGTACTGTCCTTTGACAAGGTCAAGTTTGTACTCTGAACAGTCACCACGTTGGCCGAAGTACCTCCGTTCGAGCTGCTTGGCATGTTGTCACTGTAGTCCAAAGTGGACAAACGACGACCATAAGCGTTACCAACAGATACCTGGTAACCGGTCGAGGTGGCATTACTACTAATGTCACCCTTAACGATCAAACTCTTGGTGGTACCAGCTGGAATAGTCCAGTACAAGGACAAACTGCGCTGACTGCCGCCAGTATAAACTGCGTCAGAAGCGGAGCTAGCACTGAAGGTCAACAGGGTATCTCCACTGTCAGTAATCAAACTTACATTGCCTGCAAGAGGCATGTTATTTGCACCTGACGAAGTGATCGAGATACCGAGCTTGCGGATTTCAATGTCTTCACCAATTGCAGTCACGTCGAACTTAGCGAGCTCAACGCCAGTGGCGCCGGCCGACACGTTGCCCGACTTAGAGGCTGTATTCTTGGAGATTGACAATGAACCTGAACGAACAGCAAAGTAACCATCTGGAGCGCCACCAGCAAAGAAGCTGGTTGGGAGCAGGCTGTAACCAAGAGCAGCGTCACTGACTTCTACGTCAGAGTCGTTCTGAACCTGGGCACGCACATAGTTACCTGAACCGTTAGCCACTTTGGCGCGGAGCGTTACAGTGCGGTTCTGGCTCTTTGGAACAACGTATGGCTTGTCGAATTTGACAGTAACATAACGGTTACCAGCGTATTCGGTTTTACCAAGTACAGTGTTATCGTGAGCCAAGACTTCAAAGTTGGTGAAGTCCTTGTCCTTTGCAGTACCTTCCAAGAAGAAGATCATGCTCTGAACCGAGATGTCATTGCGACCACTGGTCTCAGTGAACTTGAACTTACCAATTTCTTTTACATCACCAACTGAAACATTGGCCGTAGTTTTATTGGCCAAGTTATTACCACCAACAGCGGTCGAGGTAACGGTGAAGCTCGAGAGTGAACTACTACCATCAACGATCGACATCACGTTACCAGCAACTGGGAAGGAACCTTCGATAGCAGAGGCGTTGGAAGCAATGTCAGTAGCGGCGGCGATACTAGCACCAACCGAGCCACTGTTTGTACTTGTTGCCAAGTTCATTTTAACAGTTACAACTTCGGTCGAGCCAGCGGCAACAACAACTGGTTCACTGGCAAAGCCAATAACCACTTTGTTGTCCGAGGAGATCGAAGTCATAACGTCACCTTTGCGGTAGCCTTTAGCATCCCAAAGACTTACGCCGGTTACATTTGTATTTGCAACAAGGCCGGTACGGGTAATGGTGAAACCATTTACCTTTACGTCCTTACTACCGGCACGGAGGGAAACCTTCAATACTGCGTTATTTGCAGTACCATCGGCCAAACCACCGGCTGGCTGTACTGGAGTGTCGGCCGAAAGGCTTACGCTCAAGTTACCACCAGTTGTTGGAGTGGTTACAGGACCAGTCGAACCACCAGCACGCTGACCAGGGTTAGTGGTAATAGTAGCTGGAGTTACACTAGCACTGTCCATCGAAACAGCGGTGAAGGTAGTTTCGGATACAGTGCGAACATCCTTCGAGAGGTGTGCTGGCAAAGTACCATCAACTTTCTTCAACATGCCGCCAGTGACAGCGTATACAGTGGCGTCGTTGGCCTTTTTGACCAATTCACCATCGTGCAATTTAGCTAATTCACCAGAAGCGGTGGTAAGGTTGGAGAACCACTGGTCAGACCAGTCAGAAACCAACTTTTCCCAACCAGCACCATAGGTGGCGGTCAAGACAGCTGGATCAGTTACCTTAACTTTCATGTTACCAGGAGCCACTGCCCAAATTGTTGGGGACAATGGAGTCTTGAGAAGACGAGAACCTGGGCGGAAGTTTACACCACCGGCCAAATCATAAGCGTCCAAGCAAGAAGCTGGAATTTCTTTTACCTGTACGTTAGCAAAACTACCGTACCAACTTTCAAAGACTTCAGCCTTTGGGAAGTACAAGCGCTTCATGTCGCTTGTCAACAAGTATACAGCAGTTGTTGCTGGGTTGCTCTTTACTGTTGGAACCTTGAAAAGGTCACCAGCAACGAGCTCAGGGCAGGAAGCTGCAGCCACGCCAGCTGGAACAAAGGCCGAAAGACCTACGCTCCAGACCATGGTCATACCGACCACAGACATGGTGAAAAGCTTCTTGCCGAACTTTTTAAATTCGTGCATAAATAATGTTCTTGACTTATGGAATTGATTCCTTAAGTCAGGTTATTTAAGGACTGCTTGGCTACCGGGGACACCGGCATCGACCTTTTGGCTAGCAGTTTCAGCACTTAGTTCTAATGAACCAAGTGCTCACGCGCCCCAGAGGGAGCGTGTTGCCTCTGATTACTCAGAGACACCATATACCGTATGGCTATCAGCACTGTAAAATTACAGTACTGATAGCCACACAGTATTATTTTCGTGTCGAAGATGATGTTACAGCAGAAGTTGAGCTTACACTCCCCACCAATGGTGCATTTTTTGTTTCGACTAAAATTCTAGTGGTTTCGCCAGCTGATTGGTTTAGATCTCTCAACTTATTGACCGCTTCGCGTAAATGACCGTCGTCAATTGTTTTTTGAATTTCACCCACCGATGCTTGCAACGCAACGGTTTTCTGTTCAACAGTCTTAATTACATTCACCGGTACTGTAGTAGCCGTATTTGCAGGATTAGTTATTACAGTTGTTGTGCTAAGTGCAATCGTAGACGTGACTGGTGTGGAACTTGGCGCGGTTAAGATGGTGGCACTGTCACCCCGTGCTTCGAGAATTTCAGCAGTAGAGGTGGTCTGTTGTTTGATATTCTTAACCGTTTGTTCTAAGACCGAAGTAGTTTCGGCCAACTCCGAAAGTTTAGCATTTACCAGCGTAGTTACCGTGGCACTACTTGGCGACTCAGGAGCAGTTTTTTCTTGGGCAGATACAACTGCTTCAACCGTACTAAGCGAACTTTCGTTAACTGATTTAACAGTATTAACAACGGTTTTGGTTAATTCAGTGTCAACCGAGTTAGCGGCCGGGACAGTTTCTTGTAAACTCTTTACAATCTCGGTGGCATTCTTATTCACATCAGTCACAATGGCGATTGCCGCTGGAAGTTCGGCTTTGGAAACTGATTGCACCTGAGTGTTGACTGCCTCACTAGCGGTCTTGACTGCGTTAGCTACGTCCTTGGCCGCAACATTAAGGTCGTTAACAGTTTTTTGACGGGTTGAATCATCGGTCGAGCTAGTCTGTTCGGCCACGGCGCGCTTAATATCTTCGGCCCGGTTTTTGGCTAGCCCCAAGTGAAGTTGGGCCTTTTCACTATCCGAAGCCACCAAACTTTTGACTGCCACCTCGGTATTTTGGGCCGCACGCTTGATTGACCACAAACGATCACCTGGCAAGCTATTAAACGAAGCACTGACGCTCGCAATCCAACCACCAGTAGTCAGAACAGCCACTAGCAAACCAGCCAAAACCGGTTTGGCTAAACGCCAAGCACCCGCATTACCAAACATGTATTTAATTTCTTCGGTTCGAGTTGACCAAGAAACTTTCTCAGGAACAACTACGGTATTGCCAATTTGATTCAATAAACGAGCACGATTTTTTTGCGCCCAAGCCAAATCAGGCTGAATGGTTTCAGCCTGTTGCAATTCACGTAATTTGGCTCGGACAATTTGCATAATTACGGTTGTTTTGTTTCGAATTCATCTAAACGCTCTTTTGCTAGCCTTAACGCACGATGGAGCGTAACTCGTACGTTTGTTTGTGTTTTATCAACTATTTGCGCAATCTCCCCTACTGATAAATCATCAACATAACGCAGTAATAAAACTTCTTGGTACTCGCGTTTAAGTTGGCTAATTACCTTAAGGATAGGCTGGGCATCGGCGCGACTTTCGGCCGCTGCAAACTGCTTGTCAGTTACTCCAATGTTTTCGGCATTTTCCAAGGGGACATTATTAGCATGGGTTTTGCTCCGATAAAAATCAACGAGACAATTACGAGCAATTCGATATACGAGCCCACTGAAGCTTTGTACTTCGTCTGGCTTGTGTTCCACCAGATAGTGCCAAGTTTTAAGGAAGACGGTGCTGGTGATATCCTCGGCTTCTTCCTTATTGCCTACCTTAAAGTAGACAAAGCGGTAGATTTTGGCCAAGTAAAGGTCATAGAGGGCCCCAAACGCTTGGGGATCGCGACGGGTAATGACCTGGTAAACCAGTTTTTTTTCACTAAAAAGGTGTCGCATAGTAGAAGACGGCGTTTGGGCAAAAGTGTTACACCTGGGCCTTGGTCCGTCCAAAGTAGGCACACTATAGCAGAGTTAAGCCAAAAAAGCAAGTAAATTGCTTGACTTTTTGGCTAATTTATGGTATATTTGTATATACTTGTGTATGGAAAATACTCTAAATACTCAAAACCAAGAGCTAGAAAACAGCCATAAAGAGGTCATTCGGGTCTCGATTTCCGAGGCCGCCCGCTTATTTGGCGTTAACCCGCAGACCATCCGCCGGGCCATCGCCAACCAGGAACTCGCCTACGTGGTGGTGGCTGGGCGCTATAAATTGAACTTTGAAAGCCTAGTCAAGTGGTCGCAACGCAAGACCACGGTTCGAAATAAATCGAATCAAAAAGGCATTGGCCAATATGTTGGTCAGTGGCGAATCTCCAACACGCTCTACTCTCCTAGTCCTAAGCTAGTCAAAAAAGAAGACGAGGGTGTATAATACGGCCATGAAATACGTGGCCAAACACCTGACCAAGCATCATTTACTGCACGCTCCACACCGGTGGTTTTTCGCGCTGTTGCTGTCGCCAATTCATGCGGCCGAAATTCACTACCAAACACGCTATCACCTACAGTTTGCCCATGCGCGCAAACTGTTTTTGTTTGACCTGACCTTGGTTGGTTTAATTTTTGGTTTAACCGGATTGGCGACCTACTGGTTTTGGTATGACCCAACAATTGTTGAACAGATTAGCGTAACCATACGTGCAAGTCACGAACAAGAGACCGAGGAGGCTGGACGTATCCGCAGTGGTGAAAAAATTACCCTTGCCATTACATACCAAAATCACAGTGATCAAGAATTAAATCAAACTGAGCTGCGCGTGCGCTTACCACAGCACTTTGTGTTGCAAAGTACAGCGGGTGCGACTTTTAACAGCAGCACCCAAAGTTTTGCAATTGGTCGCGTGTTGCGCAAAGCCACTCACACCGTGTATGCCACTGGTATTTTTTATGGTACGCCAGGGGCTGATGAACATGTGTTAGCCGAATTTCAATACACACCAAGCTTACGCGCGCAATCGGAAAGTAAATTAGCTGTCCTTATTACTAATTTGCGTGATTCAGTCTTGGTTAGCGAAATCAACATTCCTGACCGTTTGCCAGCCAATAGTCACACCCCAGTTTCTTTGACGCTACGAAACAATTCAAATACAGTCTTGCCCGAAATCATTGTTCCATTCACCACTGGCACGATGGTTATGTCTGCCGCAACCAGCCAGCAAGGCACAACCACCGCAAACATGTGGCGTATACCTGGCTTGCAGCCTGAACAAAGTGCGCAATTGAATTTTTCCTTATTAACTAAAATTCCAACTGAAGTGACCACAGCTACTTGGCACAACACGCCACTGTTGGTACTACACGGTGTGAGTATTCCGCAACAAACCATTAGCAAAACGTGGGGTGTGGCTCGCCCACAAATTACTATTAGCAGTCAGTGGCTAAAATCAAAAGCCGCGGCAGGCAGCACTGTTCCACTCACCGTTAACCTTCGCAACAGTGGAAGCGAAACAATTACAAACATTAATTTACAATTATCACTACCAACTACAATTAACACGGCCCGCTGGCGTAATCTGGATAATATCGGTCTGGTAAATAATCAAGGTGTGCTTATTAATGCCGCTCACAATGCACGCTTGCGCGAATTAGCACCCGGAGAAAGTGTTGATTTGACTCTACAAATTCCAGTGGCGACATTCCCAACTGAATCACGAGTGGTTATTCCCCTAACCGTCCGCAGTACTGTTAGCGGGGTGGCGAGTGAATTTAGTAGCGAAAGTGCGACCCCCGAATTGATGATTGGGACAGCTCTCAAAGTTAAAGCTGAAGCTCGTTATTACACGGCCGAGGGCGACCAATTAGGACGCGGCCCACTCCCTCCACAAGTTGGCAAAGAAACGAAATATGCGCTGTTGCTATATCTTACTAATGCTGGTGGCGAAGCAACCAATGTGCAGTTACGCGCACAATTACCACGCACCGTGCGCTGGACTGGTAAAACCAGTGTTAGTCGCGGCCAAGACCTTAATTTTGATCCTAGCACTAATCAAATCTCTTGGTCGGCCCATACCTTACCAGCTAAGGCTGAATTAAGTGCTTATGCCGAAGTGGCCATTACTCCAACCGAAAGCGAACGAGGACGTGTGCTAACACTTTTGCAAGGAATCACGGTGCAGGGTACTGATGTTGTTCTAGAAGCTCCACTCCAAGCCACAGCTCCAGCACTAACGAGTGCACTATTGACTGATCCGCTGGCGCAAATAGCTGGCACACTCGTGCGCTAGCTTGACAAAGTCCATTTTTTTCGTTATAATCCTGGGTCGCTCTTTTACAAACCCCAGAGAAGGAAATGGTGAAAAATGAAGTGGAATGTTTGGTTTATTTTGGCCGCGCTGACTGTGTACGGCTGCGACTTTGCGTTTGATCTGGAAGGGCGGTGCTTCAAAGGCGAGCCCTGCGCAGACACAAGCCAACAAGCGGGAGATACGGCCCCTGCTGATGTCGACGCAGACGTGTTTACGCCCGTAGAAGTGACTGAAGTGACCGCGGTCGAGCCTGATACATGGCAAGATTCGGACACACCTGACACTGCTACTGCAGAGGTGGCCGGCACTGACACGGCCGACATTCTCGAAGTAACCGGACCACCTGATGACGTGCCGGAAACTACGGATGTTCCTCCGACAGAGATCACGATGGCGGACACAGAGCCGACTGCAGACACAGAGTCTGCGGCAGACGTGTCAGACGCAGTGGAAGCCGATGTGTCAGTACCCACTTGTGGAAAAACCACCGAGTGCAACGATGGCAACGCCTGCACGCTCGACCTGTGCATACCCCAAATTGGTTGTGTACACGAAGCTGGCTCCAAAAACGGCGCCAGCTGTGACGATGGCAATGGCTGTACCACACTGGATACATGCGATGACGCAGGCAACTGCGTTGGTCACGATGAAGTCCAGTGCGTTGCGCTTGACCAGTGCCATGACATTGGTGTGTGCGAACCAACCACTGGTACGTGCACCCATCCGACCAAGACAGATGGTACGCCCTGCGAAGACGGCCTCAAGTGCACTGACAACGACACGTGCCACGAAGGCATTTGTCTAGCTGGCGGTCCACACTGTGTACCGGACAGCTGTCACAGCCTCAGTCTGTGCGACGAATCCACCGGAAATTGCACTCAGCCCAAAAACAGTGGCGTGTGCAAAGAAGATGGTGACGTCTGTACCTACGACTACTGCGACCTGAAAATCGGCTGCTTCGGTGTCAATATCGGTCGTCAGCCTGGTTCATTCGGCGTTTGCGGTGCCAGTCCGCCTGGTGCCTTGGCCATCGATTTCGACGGCGATGGCTTCCCTGACGACATCGACGGCGATGACGACGGCGATGGAGTTGGTGATGGTCAAGATAACGCGCTCCGCGTGGCCAACTTCGACCAAACCGACACTGACGGCGACGGCATTGGCGACGTCCTGGACCCTGATGCTGACGGCGATGGCGTCTGTGACCCTGGCTGGCCCACACCCCCGCTAGGCTACTGCGGTCTACCCCCCTCCCCCTAATCCCTCCTCTGGGCGGCTGTACTATGTGCAGCCCCCTCCCTATACGCCTGCTCCAGAGGCTTATACGAGCCAAAAAACCGCTTAACAGAGCGGTTTTTTGTTTTATAAACTTATCCCCCTGTCCTATTGACACAATGACTGTTTTTTGGTATACTTTTCAGTTATTTTTAAGGGCCACCCCTATGCGTATTGCCATGATCGGACAAAAAGGTCTACCTGCCTCGTACGGCGGGGTGGAGCGTCATGTCCACGAATTAGCCGTGCGCTTGACTAAAGCTGGTCACCAGGTGACTGCCTATGGCCGCGCCTGGTATACCCAAGGCCAGCCAGCCCCCGAGGGCGTCACTTCGACCATACTGCCTAGTCTCAAGACCAAGCATTTGGACACAGTGACCCACACCCTCCTTGCCTCGATACACGCAATCCGCGGTAAATTTGACGTAATTCATTACCACGGGGTTGGCCCTGCCCTACTTGCTTGGATTCCTCGTCTATTTGCTCCACGCAGTAAAGTGGTAGTGACCTTTCACTCGATTGATCGTCACCACCAAAAATGGGGCTGGTTTGCCAAACTAGCCCTACGTCTCGGTGAATGGAGTGCCTGCCGCTTTGCCCACAATACGATTGTGGTTTCCAAAAGCTTACAGAACTATTGTCTGAATGAGTTTGGTGTTGATGCGACTTATGTACCAAATGGCACCACCTTGCCTGACCTAAAAAATACAGGCGACGTAAGTACATTTAACCTGATTCCACAGCAATATTTACTAATGGTATCACGCTTAATTCCACACAAAGCCGCACACTTGTTAATCGAGGCCTTTGTTAAGCTTAAGGACGCAAACGCAATCGACGCAAACTTAAAATTAGTGATTGTTGGCGACAGTGTTCATACCGATGCTTATGTGGCCAACCTAAAGGCCAGTGTAAGCGGTCGTCACGACGTGGTATTCACTGGTTTTCAATCCGGTCAAACACTCCATGCTTTGTTTGCTAATAGTTTGGCAGTGGTTCACCCCTCGCTCAGCGAAGGTCTACCAATCAGCGTGTTAGAAGCGATGAGTTTTGCGCGTCCGGTTCTGGTCTCTGATATTGCAGAACATTTGGAAATTATCAAAGATGGTCGCGCTTTGTTTACCCAAAACTCGGTGCGTAGCCTGAGTCAAACCTTGGTAAGTTTCTTAAATCGTCCAGTTACTGAACACAAAGCGATGGGTGATTTGAATCGCTTAATTATTCGCGAATACTACAGTTGGGAAAATTTAGTTCCGCACATTGTAGCGGTGTACCAAAATACCACGCCAGAAGCTGAATCAAGCGCCGAAGAAGTGTTGGCCTCGGCTTAATCTACTGATTATTAAAAGACCCCATCATTGGGGTCTTTTTTGTTAAGCGCGAGCTAATTCCAACTGTTGAATACGCCGTGCATGGTCTTTTAAGACAATATTTTGTTTATTTAAATCTCGACTCAACGCACTGGTGTCCCCCATACACATTGATTCCAGGCGATCGAATCGGATACTAAACTTTTTATCTAACTCGTCAATGGCTCGCGTATTTTGTACGCAAGCAACCTCGACGTCACTCAAACGATTTTCAACCCCGGTTAGACGGCCTTCGACTCCATCGAGACGGAATTCTACTTTATCAAGGCGATTCTCAACCCCGGTTAGGCGATTCTCAACCCCGGTTAGGCGATTATCGATTTTGTCAACCTTATCTTCGAGTCGATCAAAATCGACTTTCATTGACTGAAATAATTCGACCGTGTCACTATTATTTTTTTCGACCACACTGGTTAATGACAAAACTGCGTTCATCACATCATTAACTGTGTACTTAATTTTTTTCTGAGTCATACGCAGAAAATTATGACCACACCTTGGTCTGAAGGGCGCTCCAGAAATTACAGTATAGCACAAGGCTTTTTACGCTTGTCAAGAGTTACAGACCTGAATCTGGTGACAGTACGATAATGTCACTTTTACCATCAAAGTCTACATCGGCCGCGCGCACCGTGGCGCCATTTTTGCGGGTGGTTTTGTACGCCGTAAACTCGCGCCCGCGCTGTATCCCCTCTTCGGTAAACGTGCGGACCAGTGGCCCTTTGCCAGCCCCGGCACCAACGATAATTTCCGCACGACCATTACCATCCACGTCACCAGCGGCCACACTCATTCCGCCACGATATGTTTTTTCAAATGCCAAAAAATTGCGCACCGTGGCCTGCGCTGTGGTAAACACATACACGCGTGGTTCAGCACCTGGCCCAGCCCCAACTAGCAGTCGGATCTCGCCACTTGGTCCCGTTTTGGCAGCCGCAATAGTAAAACCATTTTTGTATTTTTTACCCAATGGATACCAATCAGCGCGCGCTTGATTGCCATCGATGTCATAATATTTTAGCGGCAAATTATCTTTGCTTGGGGCAACCATAATTTCGGCCCGGCCATCGCCGGTAATGTCTAGAGCCGCAATATTTATGGTGCCACCGTAGTTAAAACCATATGGAGCAATATTAAACAAGGGCTGACCATCATCACGCCACGCCATAACTTGATTGCCGCTGACAATCAATAAATCGCGTTGTCCATTACCGTTTACATCTTGATGTAAAATCTGTTCACCTCCGCGATAACCTTCTTCATAAATAAAAAAACCATTGCGCACGCGGTTACCATCGGCGCGAAAAAAACGAATAAAACCACCATTGGTAAACAGGACATCGGGTAGTGTTGAAACTGTTTTTAGCAACAACGCGCCATCATAACCATTTAACGTAGTTTCGGAAACAATGGCTCCGGAATTAAAACTCGAATCTTGGGTGCCACGAATTTTTTCATACTCACCACCCAGTGAAACTGTTTGGGCCATTGGCGTGCTATTGACAATGGCCACTCCACGTGCAAAATCACGCCGCCACACATCGGGTTGATAGTGCGGAGAATTATGTAAGGCGTACGAATCGCCCGCTGGTGTGCCCAAATTTACAGCGTATTCATCGTACTGCCAGGTTTGCCCATGATCTTGGTCGCCTTTGTCATACGAATAAAAACCGTCTTCCAGTAGCGTACTCAGTAAACCAAATCTCATTTGCTGGTAGTTTGTACTGCCGCCCTGATTAGCCGTGTTAGCATTGATTAGTGTGGTCTGTCCAGCCTTTTGATTTGCCCGATATGTAGCCATGGTATTGGCCCACGCGCCAGGAATAAAATTTTCCAACAACATACCGTCGAGGTCTTGTTGGTAGGCACGTGTGGTACCATTGCCAATCAAAATTGTACTTGGCGCAACGTGGCGTGTGCCCTGATAAATTGCCCGCATGCCATCGCGCCAAGACGCATCAGCTGTGACATCGACCGCACCGTCATTATTAATATCAATATCTTTGCCTGCGAAATAAGTAATGTTATCCCACGCATTATCATAAAACACACCGTCCCACAAATTCGTACGCAAAATTTTAGTATTTACAAAATTGACTAAATAATCAGACCAACGTTGACCGTTATAAACCGGAACTTGTGATGTTACATTTAACAAATAGGTGCCTGGCCACCACCCTACCCGCGCCCCACTACTGTTGTGTAAATACCACTGCTCGGGAATTCCAGCGACTAATTCGCGGCGCAACGGACTGTACCCATTGGCTGCATCCTGGCGAATTTCTTGTGGCGTAATGTAGGCCAAAATAATAATCCGCGGGTTGAGGGTGCGCATTAACGTTAATAATTGTGGGGCCCGCACCTGCATATCCATATCGAGCACGACTACTGGCCATTTGGCTAATTCGCGGGCCGTGGCCTCGGATAATTCCCAACTCAAATAAAAATTAAAGGTGCGCGGATAATCAGCTGATAAGCGCGGATGCGCAGCCTGAAGTGGGGTTGCACACAACAACCCCACCAAAAGTAGCAAACTCCACTTATACCAACGATTCATACAACTGAGTAATGGCCGCGACGTGTTTGTGAACATCGTTGGTGTGTTCAACTTGACGACGCAACCCAAGGCCAACTTCGTGTCGAGCCGCGGCTGGTAGATGATACCAACGGCTAATTAATTCGGCCAGTAACCGTGGCTCACCTGGTGCGCACAGTAAATCATCGGGTAATAATTCGGGCAGGCCACCAATGCGACTAGCGAGCATAATTTTGCCCATGGCCTTGGCCTCGAGGACACTGATTGGATAATTCTCGTACCAGACTGAAGGCAACACCAATAAACGCGCCTGTGCAATGAGTTGTTTTAATTCTGCACCAGTTTTAAACCCGCAAAATTCCACATTTGGTAAATCTTTGGCCGCGTCGCGAAGTGCGGCCTCTTGTTCGCCAGTGCCGACTAATTTGTACGGAATGTGTGGTGTTTGACGTGCGGCCGCAATCAGTGTGAGCAGGCCTTTTTCTTCGGATAAGCGACCAACATAGGCCACGTAGCCAGCGTCACTGTGTTGCAAAGACCACGCACGCGCATCGATGGGGTGTGGAATATGCACAAACTTGGCGCGCGGCTGACCCAAGCGCACACAGGTATCCAACATAAACTGACTAGGCGCAATAAATTTGGCCACGCCCTGCTCGTAATACTTTTTAATTTTGTGATGCCAAATCATTTCGGCCGTAACCAGGGCGCTTTGGGTGAGGCTATTTTTGAAACAACGATTTTTGACACACGTTAAATACCAACCACGTGCGTCTTCTTCGTGCACACCACCGTGGTGATACATCGAATAATTTGGTGATACTAGTTTATAATCGTGCAAGGTCATGACGACGGGAATTTTGCGCGCCGCCAATACTGGCAAAATTGATGGGGTAATGTGGTGATAAATATTGTGCAAATGTACAATGTCGATTGGTTCTTGGTCCAATAATGTGGTGATTTTTTCGCGAGCTTCGTGCGAATACATAAACCGCCCCGCATACCTGATTTTATTGGTCAAACCAACGCTGGTCGGATCGCCCAACTCCATTTGACTCACAAAAAATGGACTATACGGCGAAGGTTTAGCCTGTGGATGCTGCATGCTAAACGGAATTACCGTGTGCCCGGCTTTGGTTAGTTCGGTCGACAAATCCCACGCGTAATTGGAGGCACCATCGCGGTGCCAAAAATATTTGTGAACCTGCAAAATGCGCATATTAGATCAAGCGACGGTACAAATCTTCGTACGCACGGGTCATGATATTGATATCAAAATTAGCTTGCGCATATACCCGCGCTTCGGCGGCTACGGACAGGGCTTCGGCGGGAAATTCGAACACATGGATTAAGGCGGCGGCCAAACTCGCCACATTGCCTGGTGTTACCAAGTAGCCAGTTTGTTGGTCTTTGATAAATTCAGGTAAACCACCAGTTTGTGAGGCAACCACAATGCGCCCAGCGGCCATGGCTTCGCGGGCCACAATCCCCAATCCTTCCCATAGCGACGGCATCACCAGCACATCATGCTCGGCCAGCAATTTGGGCACGTCATGAGTTGCGCCAATAATCCGGACCCGATCGGCCAGAGCAAAAGCATTGGTCATGTGAACTAATTTTTCCCGATCCTCGCCATTGCCGGCAATGGTCAAACGCCAATTATGCTGGCGCAGTTGCGATAATGCTCGTAGGGCAATAATTTGTCCTTTTTGAGCTGTAAGTCGGCCAAGAATTAAAATTTTTACTGGTGAAGTTACCTGCGGGGCAGCTATGGTCGCAAATTTGTGCACGTCAACTCCGGTCGGAATAATGGTCGCCTCGTGAATTCCATATGCTCGTCGCATATAATCAGCAATCGCGTGCGACAACGCCACGTGAATTTGACTGCGCGAACTAAGCCAGCGTTTAACCAAAGTGTGTACAAAACTTTCACCCACATTAATATTATGTTCAGTCGTAATAATGGGAATTTTTAAACGGTGCGCAGCCATTCGCCCCCACACATCACCACCAAACAAATGCGTGTGCACGATATCAGGTTGTAATTCGCGAAGTTTTTGCTGCAATGCTCGCACCAAACCAAAACTTAATTTGCCTTTTTTGGGCACCACAAACACGGGCACGTGGGCTGGTAGCTCGGTCGCCAAGGGATTATTATTACCAAACACAATCAACGAATACGTAAATTGCGGATCACTGTGACGAATCAATTCAACCACTAATTTTTCGGCCCCGCCAAACGGCAGTCCGGGAATAATGTGAACAATGTGCGGCATATTATTTAGTTTGTTTTTTGAGGGTTAGACCAGCCAAAGCCAGACCCAATGGTAACCACATCACACTACTTAGGTACGAAGTATTAAATAATTGAAAAAGAATGGCCCCGACACACATACACAGCAAGGCTTGGTAAAACACATCGGTGCGAGCGTGTTTGGCCACAGTGCGCACGACCCACATCAAAAAACCAACAAAGGCTAGCAGCCCAAAGATGCCGGTTTCTATCAGCATTTTTTGGATAAAGCCATGCGCATCAAGGGCTTCGCCATACTCTAATGTGTACACATACGAATTGGCTAGCAATTCCACAAATGTGCCTGGACCATAGCCGAACCAAGGTTTGACACTAGCGTAAGCCAAGGCGATCTCGGTTACTTCGAACCGCGCACCAGAAGAGCTAGACACGACGTTTGAGGTCAAGAAAAAACCCATGTATCCCACTACAGCTGTGGCCACGGTGGCTAATAACACTTTGGCTTCAGGGGCCAGGGATTTTAATTTTTGCCAAGCCTGCTGGCGGTAGAGCCACAGCAACACGGCGGCTTCTGCGCCCAAACTTAACCACGCTGCGCGCGAAAGGGTAAGCAAACAAATGGCCACCATAAAACCAACAGCCCAGCGCAACCAAATTTGCGTACGGCGATAATACCACGCTAACCAGGCGGCCACAGGAATAATTGCCACTAGCGGTTCGGCTAATTGGTTGTGGTTAAGGCCCAGTGGAGTAAAGCCGCCAAGGGCAAACGGGGTGGCGCGCACCCAACCCTGTGGCGCAACTACAAATAATGAAATTA
>CAYMID010000011.1:20081-27802 GCA_964390625.1 uncultured Gammaproteobacteria bacterium
GGCGGCGCGTTTAAAGTCGCTAGGCCAGGGACTTCGTGTGCCCAGGCATAGTGGGAAAAATCAATTTGGTAGCCCGTAAAAAAACTAGTGAGGGCAAGCAACGCCATCCCCACCAATGGTTGAAACGCAAACCAGGCCACCAGCGCAGCTACAGCCAAAATCACGGCGACTGCTGGCACAAACATTAACAAAGCAGCGTACCCTAACCCAAAAATTAACACTCCCAACACTGTCCCACAACCCCACGGTGCACGTGGGTTAAAATAGGCTAAAAAATTTGGAGCGTACATAGACAAAGGTTGCCGTAAGTATACAAGAAAAACAAAAAACTTCCCAGGTGGGAAGTTTTTGAGTACACGAATTAGTCTTGCGATTATGGCACCATGATTGATGCCGTAAATGGCAAGGGGGAGCGTCTAACAGACTGCACTCCCCCGGCTCAACCCTTGCGGGCGAACCGAGGGGGCGTCGTTGACGCTCCCCCGCCTCCTTCTGGCTGCGCGCTTCATGCGGCGACCAGGGTCACTTGTTGACGGGAACTTCCCGCCGCACCCCCGACCATGGGGTGCGTACGCACTACTTACAGAAGTAGTTCGCGTATCCGCTGACGTCGCACACCGCGGCGCAGCCGTACGTCCAAGGCATCGTACCCAGGAAGACGGTCGCTGGGTCGATGTTGACCACGGCGTTCAGACAGGGTGACGAACCCTGGGCGTTGCCAATGACCCAGTCGCTACCCGTCGTATTGGGCAACTGCTGGACGTTGAACAGTGCGCCCTGGCCGTTCTGCGGGCACCAGGTGATGGTCTGGCCGAGGTTTCCCCACGGCCCGATGACCTGGGGCTTGGACGCGCCCCCCACCTGACCCACGATTCCCGAAATGGCGTAGCCGCTCTTGACGGTCAGCGTCTTGCAGACCGGCGTGGTCGTCGTGTACTTGCACCCCGTCGTGGGATCGCAAGTGTCGACCGTGGCGGCGTTGCCGTCGTCGCAGAGCGAGTTGTTCGGCGTATGGACGCAGACCCCGCCGACGATCATCTCGGCCGTGCACGCGATATTGTCGCTGCTGCAGGTCGGAGGGGCCGTCGTGTACTTGCACCCCGTCGTGGGATCGCAAGTGTCGACCGTGGCGGCGTTGCCGTCGTCGCAGGCCACATTCGTGTGGCTGCAGACGATGGCCCCGTTGCTGACGGTAGCGACGTCGTTCGTGCAGGCGCTGCCATCGTTGCACTTTGCCTGGCAGGCGGCCAGGCTCGCGTCCGGAACATGGCTGCACTGACCGCTAACAACGGAGTCAACGGTACAGGCGTCGTTGTCGTTGCAGTTGAGCGGCGCGCTGTTGCACGCCCCACCGCTGCACCCGAACTGACACGTGTCCACGGGCGTCGTGCCCATGACACAGCCGTTGTTGACGCAGACCACCGTCGTGGTGGTCCGCGTCGCCCCTTCGCAAGCGTAGGTCGGCTGCACATGGCAGTCGGCGTCGACTACGCACTCGACTGGCTCGGAAGAGTCGCACCCCGGGACGGGGAACGTCTTCTGAGCGCCGTCGGTGCACGCGGCAAAGCCGGTGCACGTGGAGAGGTCGACCGAGACCGTGACGCACGAGGCGCCCGTGTCTCCCTTGTCACCCTTCGGACCCTGGGCGCCGGTCGCACCCGTGGCGCCGGTGGCCCCGGTTTCACCCGTGGCGCCGGTCGCACCCGTGGCTCCGGTCGCACCAGTGGCTCCAGTCTCGCCCTTCAGACCCTGCGGCCCGGTGTCGCCCTTCGGACCCTGCGGCCCGATGGCGCCGGTGGCCCCGGTCGCGCCGGTGGCGCCCTTGGCGCCGTCCTTGCCATCCTTGCCCGTCTCACCCTGGGCGCCAGGGTCGCCGGCAAAACCGGCACAAGCGTTAATGGTGAGAGTGAAGGCCGCGAGGGCCACGAAACGAAGAACCTTGCTCATGATGTCTCCATGTAGTCGTAGACCTGATCCACTGCGCAACTGACCACGTTGCGCCAGGATGCCCGCACCTGCGAGCGGAACCTGGTACGAGGATTTAAACAACGGGTGGACGACCGCTGTCTAAAAGAGTTGAACCAACTCAACCACTCAAGAACATTTTAAAAAACTACGATACGCCCGCTGTGGGTCGTCATTTAGTTTAGTTAAAACATTCAAGTCCTTCCCATTATTCTAGTGACTTTTAATCACGAGAATGCTGGGAAGGATCTCGTACCGAACACACTTAATTGTAATGTGCGCTGTGGGTTGCCCCACTCTTGATACCGCCACACTGACGAAATCAAGAGTGAGTGGGAGTGTCGCGCGAAGCAACACTCCCAATTTCCCCCCTTTGCACCGTCCGTGCCCAAACTTGGCATCATGCCGTGGTTGGGTCGGTTTGCCCCCCGGTGCTGGGGGCGTCAAAAGGTGGCGATGGACCACTGGAGCGACAGCCCCACGGACCACTGGACACTCCAGTCGGCCGTGGTGAACGTGTCGCCCTTGCGGTACATTTGCGCCGCCTCTACCCCCACGTAGAGGGTGAACAGCCGGGCCCAGCTCGACGTTGTCGCGAAGACAACGGGACTGAACTCCAGCCGTCCCCCCACGTGGAGATTGAAGGCGTACGTCGAGGCGGTCAGCCCCGGCCCGATGGCGCCGCCGCCGAGCATGGCCTTGAGGGCCACCGACTCGTGGAGCAGCACCCCAGGTCGCAAGGTGACGTCCCAGCCGACCTTGGCGTGGTCGCTTCGGGCGTTGGCCATGATGGAGTACACCCCATCGATGACGAACGCCTTTTGGCGATACCCCACGCCGAGTCCGGCCGTGCCGAACACCCCCAGCCCATTGCCCTGAGCGCCGCCCTCGGTGAGGAGGACGACGCTGGAATCCGTGGACTTGACCATACCGCCGTCCGGGTCGAGCCGGACTTTGGCCGGCACCTCAGTGATGCCGATCCGGGGCGAAGTGACGGGTTGTGCCTTGGCGATCCCCTTGGGGGCGGGGACGCAGTAGACTGCTGCACTCCCTTCGGTGGGAGTGGACAGTGGCCGCGTCCAGGCCGTGCCGCCGTCTGGTGCCAGCATCATGCTGGCCCGGATTCGGTCGAGCCGGTCCTGGCGGTCCCGCCGCAGGGCCTTGGTGGACCCGACCACGGCCGGCATCGTGCCAGCCGGGCAGGACGACGAGGCCGTGGGAATGGCTCCCGGTGAGCCCTCCCAGTCTGCCTTGGTACCCTCGGCCGTGACCGGCGCGAGGGCGTACGGATCGGCCCACCGGATGCCCGGGGGCAGGATGCATTGGTGAGACTTCTTGTCGCACCGGAGCACCCCCCCGCCGCAGTCGGCGGCGGTCTTGCAGTCCATACCCAGATTTTCGGCGCGGGCGACGCCGGTGGCGAAGTTGACGACCAGGGCCAAGGCCACGAGGGCCACGAAATTGAGCGACTTGCTCATGGTGTCTCTCCTGAGACTGGTGCAGCACCTGCGCGTGCCGCGATGAAAGAACTGGTACGCCTACGCAGAGGCGTTATCTCCAAATGGAAATAGGTATAACGAGAAATATTCTCGCCAAACCCATGTCCGCTTGGTCAAATGTATGCCCAATTTTCCCTATAAAACAGCCAAATATACCAAAAAATAGACGTCTTGTCAAGGGTATGCGGTGGATAAAATTTAAAAAATGCCTTATTTTAGGCAAATTTTAGCCAGACTCACCACATACCGTGGGACAAAAGTTTATCCAACAGTATGTGGTGAGGGGGTGAGCTATGCGCGAAGCACAGACCCACCCCCTCGACCCTCCTTCCCTACCCTAGCCTAGCTAGCGGGTAGGGATTCGCTTACATGGGCGCTGCCGGCAGCGAGCCGTCCCAGGGGGACGAGTCACTCGCGTCAGGCAGGCCGTCGCCGTCGGTGTCCACGCCGATGTTGGACACGAAGTGGAGCACGCTGGGGGCCGTTGACTGGACCCCCAGTTTGATCACACTCCACATCGTGGCACCGTCGTAGAACTTGAAGTCCAGGCGCCCCGTGGCACTGCACGTCGTGGGAGACGTGCAGCTGGCGGCGTACCAGGACTGGGTGCCATCTGCGTTGATGCAGTACGCCTGCGCCTCGAACCACCCCAAACCGGGGATGGCCTTGGACCAGGTGATCACCGTGGGCTGCCCCGCGGTGATCGAGGTCGTAGCCTTAATGCCCCAAGCTTCCAGCGCGCTGCTGGCCGCCTCGGACGCCTTGGCCTGCAGCACCAAACGGCACTCGGTCAAGCCCAGGTTGGACGGGATGTCTGCCGCCGCCAACGTGAACGTCACGTTGAACTGTCCAACCGCGGGGTTGGGAGTACACATGCCGTTGTTGCTGGCGTCACAGAACTGCCCGGCCGGACACGTGACCGCCGGATACGTACACACGCCGGCCGCGCAGAAGTTCTGCGTGCAAGCGTTGTTGTCGTTGCAGTCGGCATCGAGCACGCACTCCGGCGGGACCTCACAGGCCCCGTTCGCAGTGTTGCAGACCTTGCCAGCCGCGCACGTGACGGCCACGAACTCACACGCCCCCGACGAGCTGTTGCAGCTGTCGGTGGTGCACTTGTTCGCGTCGTCGCAGACCTTGGCCGTGAACACACAGTTGCCCGTGGCCGCGGCGCACGTGTCATCCGTGCACTTGTTCGCGTCGTCGCAGACCTTGGCCGTGTGCACGCAACCCGTCGCGGGGTTGCACGTGTCCGCGGTGCAAAGGCTGCCGTCGTCGCAGGTCAACGTGGTGTGCACGCAGATCTGCCCAACACCACACATGTCAGTGGTGCAGGCGCTCTTGTCGTCGCAGTCCGTGTCCGTGACGCACTCAGGCTGCGGCACGTCCGGATTGGGCTCGCACCCCGTGGGCTTGCAGAGCTCCCACGGAGCACAGATGTCGCTGTCCTCGTCCGTGAGACCGTCGCAATCGTCGTCCGCGTTATTGCAAACTTCTTTCGCGCCGGGGTACACGGTCGGATCGCCCTCGAGGCAGTCCGGCGGCGTGGTGTCCTGATCGAAACCGTCGCCGTCGAGATCGCCCAGGTTGCACGGCACCGTGTCGAGCACGCCGTCACCATCGCAATCCTGGTCGCAGGCGTCGCCCAGACCGTCTTGGTCTGTGTCCGACTGCGACGCGTTCATCACCATCGGACAGTTGTCCGCGGTGTCGAGCACGTCGTCGTTGTCGTCGTCGAGGTCGCAGGCGTTGCCCATGGTGTCGCCGTCCAGATTCTCCTGGCCGGCGTTGGCCACGAGCGGACAGTTGTCCGCGGTGTCGAGCACGTCGTCGTTGTCGTCGTCGGTGTCCACGCAGTCGGCCTGCGCATCGCCGTCAGTGTTCAGGAAGCCTTCGTCAGTACCGCCCGAGCAGCTGTCGTCGATGCCATTGCAGAGCTCCATGTTGCCGTTCCAACGAGCCGCGTCCAGAGGAGCGCAGTCCGTCGTGTCCGGGTCCAGGTCACCGTCGTCGTCAGTGTCACAGGCATCGCCCCCCGTCATGAGGTTCGACGCGCTGTACGTGTCGCCGTCGGTGTTGAGCTGATCCGGGTTCGGCACGAGCGGACAGTTGTCCGCCGCGTCGAGCACGTTGTCGCCGTCCTTGTCATCCTCGCAGGCGTCGCCAACCCCGTCACCGTCGGTATCGGTTTGGTCAGCGTTGACCACGAGCGGGCACTTGTCCGCGGTGTCGAGCACGCCGTCGTTGTCGTCGTCGAGGTCGCAGGCGTTGCCTCCGTCCGCGGCGCCGTCGGTGTTGAGCTGGTCCTGGTTGTTGTTGAGCGGACAGTTGTCGGTGGCGTCGGAGATCTTGTCCCCGTCGTCATCGGCATCGCAGACGTTGCCAATGCCGTCCCAGTCCGTGTCGGACTGGACCAAGCAGGCCTCGCCCACGAGCCAGACGCCGACCGGCGAGCTGGCCCCAGTCTTCTTGTTGGTCGCGACCGGGATGGGAGTCCCGTCCGCGAGCAGGGTGGCCGTTTCGGGCGCACCCGTGAAGCACTGGGACTGCAGGGTACAGCCCGGGCAGGCCATGACCTGCTCCGTCGGCGGGTTGGCGAGACCTGGACAGTTGTCGTTACGATCCGGATCTCCGTCCCCGTCGAGGTCCGCCAGACGGACGTTGATGATGGGGGCCATGCTGCCCCCGATGCCGCGGCCGGACGAGCAGCCGGTGATCACCAAATTGCAGGCCATGAACACCGCGAGCCAGGCGCGCAACTGCACGCCCAAATTGAACATGTTTGCCATTTCTTTCTGAATCCTTCGCATTGTCCATTAATGTGCTGCCCCAGGAGGGCTTTCCCCACCTCGGGGACAGTACGGGTATGGACGTTACCCCGCACGGCGGTCAAAGCAATTTATTACAATTGCACTCACCGCCGACGAGGTAATTACACGCAGAATTTTGTTACGTATCTTGATTGTAAAAAGCAACGGGGATTCTCCCCTCTTATTCGCACAATGATCTGCAAATAAGAGGGAAGCCGCAGCGTTCGTGGTGAACGCTGCGGCGAGGCACATTGTGTGCCTAGAACTGCCAACCCACGCTGAGCGCGAAACCACCGGTGAAACCGGAAGCCGCACGCACCACAGGGGGCGGTTTGTCCAGCCAGTACGGCACGGTCGCTGGATCCGCAATCTCGTAGATCGGGAACCAGGCACCGCCCAAACTGATGGACAAGCCGACATCCAGGCTGCTCCAGATCCGAAACCGAGCCCCGACTTCTGCCAAAAGAGCATTGAAGTTGTCGCTCTCGGCGTTGAAGGCCACGCGGTGACGAACACCGACCGTGAGCCAAAGCCATTCGCGAGCTTTGAACTCCAAGGCCGCGAACTCGGACAACGAGAAGGAGCCGCCCTTCTCGCCAGCCACGCTCCAGGTGTACCCAGGCGAGAACTCCATTCGAAAACGGAGCCAGTCCTGCCACAACTGCAGCTGGATCGCGGCCCAGAACTCCATCCCCAGTGCCCGCGGCCCCCCACTGGTGGCCGCATCCGTGTAAACCGTCTGCGTGCCGAACGACCAACGGAAGACCGGGTTGTCGCTACCAGTGATGATTGGCCGGATGCAGTAGGCGGTAACCTGACGCGGAGCCAAGACCGATCGCGCCAGGAACCAAGTCACCGGCTTGACCGCACCGGCAGGCACCAGGGCAGACGCCAGTGGTGCGAGCCACTTGTACAGCCGCGGCTGGCCCCAGCCCTTGGCCAGAGTGGCTGGCACGACGAAGCCGAGATCCGTGCCCTCGGCGCAGCGAAGCTGCGTATTCGAGGGCTTGTGTCCCCACCACTTGGCCTGCCACAGGGGTGCCAGGCCGTTCGGCACCTCGAGAATCCTGGGCCCTGGCACAGCCTGTGCCGCAGGATTGAGGTCGATGGCGGAACGCTTGGGGGGCTTGGCGAACGCGGCAGCCGCAGCCAGAAGGCACATGAAGATGGCAAAAACGAACCGATTCATGGTGTCTCTCCGTACCGGTCACACCGGTGATGGTTTTGTTTGCGAGTTGAATTGTAACTATTGCCTAGTTTGAACTAGGTCAACCAATCACTACTACCATAATTAAGCTTATTTGTCAATAAAATTCTGTGAATAACAAAAAACCGGGGTAATGCCGGTCTATTATTTTGATGTTATGCTAAAAAAGAGTGCGGGTAATTTTACCCGCAAACACCCGCTCCACTGGCGCCCCGGCCAAATCAGCCAGTCGCTGTCCAG
>CAYMID010000012.1:0-6852 GCA_964390625.1 uncultured Gammaproteobacteria bacterium
ATAAAATCCCGATTGCTCGGGATTTTATTTTGCCTGTACTATATAAGCCGAATTTTGTACCCCGAAGGGCGGCAACCATTTATCTAGGCCGCGCATTACTGCGTGGCTCAAACGAGCTAACTTTTCGAATCCCGCAATGGGGAAACGCTGCTCTTTCTCCAGGTAGGGTTTGCCACACCTGCTGTCACCAACAGGCGAGTGGGCTGGCAAAGCCGCCCACACTTTTCACCTTTCACCCCGAAGGGCTAGTATTGTCTCTGTGGCACTGTCCCGCTGAACGCCTCGCGACGCCCAGGGTGGATGTTATCCATTACCATTGGCGGCTCAATGAAGAACCGGGAGTTCGGACTTTCCTCCCCGAAGGGCGGTTGCCCTAGTACGGGCGGGCTAAGTGTAGCGGAAAATTGCGCAAAAGTCAATGGTTGACCCCACCGGGTGTTTCGGGATACTATATAGGTAATTACACCTATGAAACGCTCTGAAATTTTGCTAATGATTCTACAGGTCCCTGTGGATTTTTTGATGTTGATGTTAGCGGCACTGACTGCGTATGCCTGGCGTTTTTCGGCTTGGGCCGTGGCGTGGAAGCCGGTGCAGTTTGCCCTTACGTGGCTTGATTTTTTACACCTAAGTGTGTGGGTCGCTCTTGGCTGGCTGATTATTTTTGCCCTGGTAGGCCTTTATTCGGTTGACCAAAACCGTCGTTTTGCCCGTGATGTTGGTCGCATCGTTTTGGCCTGCTCCGCTGGTTTGGCCGCGATTGCGCTCTATGTGTTGTTTAGTCAGGAACAATTTGACTCACGCTTTTTGATTGCGGTTGGCTGGCTGGCCGCGATTGTATATGTGTCATTTGGCCGTTTACTCATGCGTGGTTTCAAAGGGTTGTTGTACCGTTTTGGCGTAGGGCAGCGTCGCATTGTGGTAATTGGTCTAGATACTGTGGCCGAGGCCATGATCGAAACCATGCAGGCGCGACCAGAACTTGGCTATCGTGTGGTAGGTGTATTTGCGAATTTTTCCGAGGCTCAACCTAAACTCAAAAAATTAAACGTGGACGAAATTTTATTTGCCAATCCACGTGCGCACGAAGACGAAGCCCTAGCTGCCGTTGATTATTGCAATGAGCATCATTTGGTTTTTAAATATTCCGCTGACTTGTTCGCCACTTATTCGGCAAACATGAGTGTGAATCCACTCGCTGGTGTGCCAGTAGTGGAATTGCGCCGCACTCCACTCGATGGTTGGGGGCGCGTGGCCAAGCGCTTGTGCGACATTGTCGTTAGCGTAATTGCGATTGTGATTTTGAGCCCGGTTTTATTGCTTTGCGCCATGGCCGTATGGCTCGAAACTGGTCGTCCAATTATTTATAAAAATCAACGCGTGGGCATTCGTGGACGTGAATTTTTGACTCTAAAGTTTCGGTCAATGTACCAAAAAGATTCTACAGGCGCGCAATTTGGGGCAGAAGGCAAAAAGGCCGAGGCGCGTGAACGTACGCTTATCAAAAAACAAAGCATCAAAGATGGGCCAATTTACAAAATTGCCAATGACCCACGTGTGACCAAAGTTGGCGCTTTTTTGCGCCGCACCAGTTTGGACGAAATTCCACAATTCTTTAACGTACTGGGCGGTAGTATGAGTGTAGTTGGGCCGCGACCACACCAACCACGCGAAGTGGGGAAGTATGACAAACCATACCGCAAAGTGTTAACCATTAAACCAGGCATCACGGGGCTCGCACAAATCTCCGGCCGCAGTGATTTGTCATTCGAAGAAGAAATGCGTTTGGATATTTTGTATATTGAAAAATGGAATTTGCTGCTTGATATTATTATCATTCTCAAAACGCCATTTGTGATGTTTAAAAAGCGCAAGGCGTTATGAAGTTAGCGTTAGTGCACGATTATTTAAGTCAGGATGGCGGGGCCGAACAAGTGTTGCGCACCTTCCACCACATTTGGCCCGAAGCGCCAATTTTTGTGTTATTTAATCGCGCGGGTAGCGTGCCAGGATTCGAAGAGGCCGATGTGCGTGAATCATTTTTGCACTGGCTCCCTGGCGCACGCACGCGGTTTCAGTGGTATTTGCCGCTCATGCCCCTGGCCACAGAAAATTATAACTTGCGTGAATTTGATGTTGTTTTGTCTTCCACCAGTGCGTTTGCCAAAGGAGTTTTAACGCGCCCTGACGCGTTGCATATTTCGTATTGCCACACTCCACCACGGTATTTGTGGACTGATACGCAAGAATATGTGGCTGAATTAAAGTATAATCGTTTAGTCAAAGCAGTGTTGCCGCGTGTGCTGCACAATTTGCGTCTGTGGGACAAAATGAGCGTGGACCGCGTTGATTATTTTATTGCCAATTCCAATGTCGTGCGTCAGCGCATTCAAAAATATTATCGCCGTGAAAGTGATATTATTTATCCGCCTGTGTTGGCCAAAGAATATCGGCCTATCCCTGTGTCCGCAGTCGGGGATTATTATGTAACTGGCGGGCGTTTGGTGTATTACAAGCGGTTTGATTTGGTTATTCAAGTGTTTAATCGGTTAGGGTGGCCACTTAAAATTTTTGGCAGTGGTCCCTATTTGCAAAAATTGCAAGCCATGGCCAAACCAAATATTGAGTTTGTCGGTCGGGTCACCGAGGCGGAAAAGGTGATTTTACTCGCCAAAGCCCGGGCATTTATCCACCCACAGGTGGAAGATTTAGGAATCACACCGCTCGAATCAATGGCAGCTGGCCGACCAGTCATTGCTTATGGCGCGGGCGGTGTTACCGAAACCGTTATTCCAGGCGACACCGGAGTATTTTTTTACGAACAAAATTGGGAATCTTTGCTCGATACGCTTGTGCACTTTGATTATCAAGCCTGGGATCCGGCCAAAATCCGCGCCCGTGCCGAACGCTTTGACGAAGCTTTGTTCCGTGACCGCATTCGTAATTACGTGGAAGAAAAATACGCTGCGTTTCAAGAAACACAGGGCAACTATCAGCGCGAAGCTGGCACGTATGCGAGTGGGAATTGATCTACGCCCCTTGCTGGGTCCAATTCGGACTGGTGTGGGTGAGTATACGGCCGGCTTGGTCAAAGCTTTGGCCGACACAGCTGCTGATCAGGACCAAATTGTGGTGTGGGTTAATGCTCACCCGGCGCCTAGCCTCGAGGCTCTGCTACCGGAATTGGTGGGGCATCCACGGGTGCGTTTTGTAGCCACAGGCTATCCAAATCGTTTGCTCAACTTGAGTTTGTGGCTTTTGCGTTGGCCCAAATTAGATGCGTTAGTTGGGGGCGTGGATGTTTGGTTGTCTCCGAACAGTAATTTTACTCGCTTACAAAAAGCCAAGCACGCCTTGGTGATTCATGATTTATCATTTGCTTTGTACCCGCGTTTTTTTTCGCGACATATGCGCGTGTGGCACTGGGCCGTACGGCCGCGGCAACAAGCGGCTCGGGCTGCCTTGGTTCTAACACCTTCGGATTATACACGGCGTGATGTTGTGGCTCAGTGGGGAATTGAGCCTGATAAAGTTCAGATCGCCTCGCCAGCGTTACCAGTTGATTTTGTGTGTGAGGCCATCCCGCGTGAAAGATTTGGTTTGCCCAACCATTATTTTTTGTGTCTAGGTACACTCGAACCGCGCAAAAATATTGCCGCTGTTGTGATTGCGTTTGCCGTGTGGCGCCGCACCCATCCCGCCGCGCAATTAATTATTGCTGGGGCGGGTGGTTGGGATACGCGGTTATGGCAATTAGCCAAGCAGCAGGGTGTGCACGTGCGCACCTCAGTGAGTGCCCAAGAAAAAAGCGCGTTGTTGCAGCACGCTGCTTGTTTGGTGTACCCCAGTTGGTACGAAGGGTTTGGGTTGCCGCTGCTCGAAGCTATGGCTGCGGGCACGCCTGTAATTGCTTCTGCCCGAGCTTCGTTGCCCGAAGTTGCTCAAACCGCGGCGCATTATGTGCATCCAGATAAACCAGATGAAATTGTGTCAGCTTGGCAAGCACTCGAAAATTCAACCTATCAGGCCGATTTGGTGGCCCGTGGTTCGGGGCGCGTGTCGGATTTTTCGTGGTCAAAAACCGCCACCACAGTGTGGTCTAGGCTCCGAGCCATTCTTGTTTAAGTTCCAAAAATTTGTCAGCTTTGATGGCTTCGCGCATTTGGCGCATCAAATCAATGAAGAAATGCAGGTTGTGTAAAGTGGCCAAACGATAGGCGAGCAATTCCTGAGCGCGGAATAAGTGGTGTAAATACGCGCGTGAATATGTCGAACAAGTGTAGCACGTACAGGTTGGGTCAATTGGCCCAAAATCAGTGCGGAATTGTGCGTTATTAATATTGATTTTTAAATTTGGATTCACTTCGCGGCGCACAAACAGCGCACCATTGCGAGCAATGCGCGTTGGGGCGACGCAATCAAACATGTCTATACCACGCTCAACCACTGCAAACAAATCGGCCGGTGAATACCCGACCCCCATAGTATAGTGCGGTTTGTCGGCTGGAATGTGTGGGTTAACCCAATCCAAAATATTAGCAGTCGCGGCCATGTTGTAGCCAATTGATTCGCCGCCAATCGCAATGCCATCAAAATCAAGACTGGAAATAAATTTGGCCGACGCCTCGCGCAGATGTTTGTGATTGGCACCTTGAATAATGCCAAACAAAAAGCGGCGATAATTATCTGGATAACCTGGTTTACCGGCATTTTCGGACGGTGTTTCAATATTTAAATTTTTGTGTGCCTCCAGACAGCGCTTGGCCCAGCGGTGGGTGCGCTCCATGGCTGCAACAGTGTAGGCTTCGTCTGCTGAATCTGGCGTACACTCATCAAACGCCATAATAATATCCGCCCCAATTTTGTGCTGAATCGCAATCGCACTCTCGGGTGTAAAGCGGTGTGGTGAACCATCGTGGTGTGAGCGGAACGTCACCCCATCCTCATCAATACTCACCAATTTTTGATTTTTGTTTGCTCCTTCTTCGGCCTCTTTGGCCTCTTTTTGTTTGCCTAAACTAAAGACTTGAAACCCACCACTGTCCGTTAAAATCGGGCGATTCCAACGCATGAATTTATGCAAACCACCAGCCTGTGCAATTAAATCCTCGCCGGGGCGCAAGTGGAGATGATAATTGTTACCCAAAATGATCTGAGCCTCGAGTGCGCGCAGGTCGTCTTGATCAATACTTTTTACCGTAGCCTGCGTGCCCACAGGCATAAAAATTGGCGTTTCAATATCGCCGTGGTCGGTATGAATAACACCGGCGCGAGCGCCAGAGTGCGTATCTTGGTGGATTAGGGTAAAAAATTTGTTCATATAATGAAGAAGTACCATATCATAATTTGACAATCAGTTCAAGTGGTCCGTATAGTATACCTGTAAATGTGTTTGTTAAAATCAACCCACAGGAGGAATTGTGGCACGAAAACGCGAACCGAAGCAGGGTCGAAAAAACTCCCCGGCGCAAATGACGCGCCACCACCTTGTCCATCGTTCTCGTTGCCGTGTTCGTGGTGGCACCCAAACCGGCAACATTCGCAAGATTCCCCGTAACGTGCACGAGGCCTGGCATGATTTGTTTGGGGCGATGACCCCATTCGAGACATTGGCCTACATCGTCACGGTGCTGGCGCCATCAGGCTACTTTGTCGAAGCGCACTTTGAGGTGTGCTGGGAGGGGGCGGTATACCGCTTTGACCTGTCAGCACCCAAGCGTAACGAGCCAATCTTGGCGTATCGGCGGGGCTTCAATCCTTCCAAGTGGAGTCTGGTGTTTGGCGGCACAGTTACTTGGTTTTCGGCGGCTGAACAAGTTGCAAATTGTTGGGCTCCGCCCAATTATTTTCGGCATGTTCAACTTTCGGCTGCCCCCGAAGAGGTGTACTTCTACTCGCAAGGTTCTGATCCTACCTAATGGGGCGTGTGCCAGCGCCCCAAATCCATTTGAATTGCATGCGCGCAGAACGATTGTTAAATGGTATATTTAGCCTCATCGCATTGGGCTTTTTTGTGGCAATTGCGTGGATTTGGTATGGTCATTGGCGCATCGTCCAACAAGATAATTTACGCCAGCTCGCTGATGTTGGTTCAATTAAATTGATTGATTTACCAGTTCAAACTAGCACACTGGTGTTTGTCTCTAGTTCAGCGATTTTGCCCACAGTGACACCAGTGTTGACTGTTAGCACAACCGAAGTGACCACTAGTCCGCGGACCGCTATTTCTTTGCTAAAAGGCACCCTTGTACTCGGTCCATCAGATGTTAATATCGAGGTGCCATATACCTCGCAAGCACCAGAGCGTGATTGGGCACAACCATGGCAAGATGCGTGCGAAGAGGCTTCGGCCCTAATGCTGGATGCGTATTACCGTAATTATGGATTATCACCATTATCAGCTAAGGATGAGATTGTTAAATTAATTGACTGGCAAGAAAAAAAAGGTTGGGGGACTAGTATTCCAATTGAAAATATCAAAATAATTTTACAAGAATATTTTAAAATTAATCGTCCGATCCGCCTCATTGCCAATCCTACGGTAACTGAAATCAAAAAATTAGTGGCCGCGGGTAAGCCTGTGTTAGCAGTGGTTGACGGGCGTTTACTTAAAAACCCTTATTATTCCGGAGTTGGCCCAGTGTATCACGCGCTGATTATCCGTGGTTACACTAACGATGTGTTTATTACCAATGATCCCGGGGTAAATCGGGGCAAGAATTTTCCGTTTCCAATTGAGGTGCTAATGAACGCACTTCATGATTGGAATGATGGTGATGTAACACATGGTATGCCAATGATTTTGGTAGTGGAATAATTCTACATATGACTGTTGATTTTGCAATCGATTTT
>CAYMID010000012.1:6952-9837 GCA_964390625.1 uncultured Gammaproteobacteria bacterium
AAAACGAAAATTTCGTTGCCCTGGGCTGGTACATTCCACCACATTGCGTTTCGGATGTTAAAACAATACGGAGCCTTACTTGGTTACCAAAATAATTTTACCGTGTTGGATGCAGAGGATAGTAAAGATATTTTAAAAATGTGTTTGAAGGTCGAGGGGGTTGATCGCACGCAAAAACGTTTCCCCTCGCCAGCGGTCATTCAATCATTAATTAGCTACGCGCGTAATGCTCAAATTAGTTTGGCTGATTTTATTGGTCTGCGTCACTCCAAGTGGGCCGATGTAGCCGACACAATTGTGCGCGTGGCGACCGAATATCACAAAC
Organism: uncultured Gammaproteobacteria bacterium; assembly: GCA_964390625.1. GTDB lineage: Bacteria > Patescibacteriota > Patescibacteriia > Magasanikbacterales > UBA922 > 2-12-FULL-41-16. Next base: position 7,278 of record CAYMID010000012.1, read on the forward strand.
GCAAAAAGGCCGCCAATGCGATGGATTTTGATGATTTGCTCGTGAACCTGGCACAGATGTTGCAAGCCAATGAAAATTTGCGTTTGCGCTTGGCCAAACAATTTGAATATGTGCTCGTCGACGAGTACCAAGATACCAATAAAATTCAGGCTTCGATTATTCGCGCGTTGGCATCGGTGCACAATAACGTGCTGGTAGTGGGGGACGATGCGCAAAGTATTTACTCGTTCCGGGCCGCGGATATTGCTAATATCTTGGATTTCGAAAAGCACTACCCGAACCCGCGGATTTTTAAACTCGAAACCAACTATCGGTCAACACCAGATATTTTGGATGTGGCGAACGAGGTTATTGCTAACAACCGCAAGCAATTTAAGAAAAATTTAAAAAGTGTGCGCGAGCGTTTTACAAAACCCGAGGTGCGGGCATTTTTGGATCAGCGCGAGGAGGCTGAATTTGTGGCCGAGCGGATTTTGGAATTACGCGATGAAGGAGTTAAATTAACCAATGTCGCAGTGTTGTTTCGCGCGGCCTTTCATTCGCAGGCTCTAGAACTTGAATTAAATAAACGCAATATTCCGTACGATTATCGTGGCGGCGTGCGTTTTTTCGAGCGTGCGCATGTCAAAGATGTGCTCGCCTTTTTGCGGGTATTTGCCAATCACCGTGACGAAATTGCCTGGATGCGTGTACTTACCTTACAGGCCGGAATTGGTCCGGCCGCAGCCGAAAAAATCATTGCGCGTGTTGGGGATTCTACCGAAATCAGCGAGGCTACGTTGGCCGAAATTAACCAACTACTACCAGCGCGGGCACGATTAGGTTGGAAAGATTTTTGCAATGTGTGGTATCTAATGGCCAATGAGCCAGCCGAGCCAGCAGCCTTAATCAAGGCCGTGTTACGTTCCAAATATGTAGAGTATCTTGAAGCCGAGTTTCCTGATTTCCGGGAACGTCGCGAAGATTTGGAACAGTTGGCACAATTATCTGAACACGAAACTGATCTGGCTAAATTTTTGGCCGAATCAGTGTTGCAGGAACAATTTCAGCGACCAGGCGCGGCTCATGATGATGAAAAAATTGTGCTATCCACAATTCATCAAGCCAAAGGATTGGAATGGGACGCGGTGTTTATCTTGAATGTGGCGGCAGGGCAGTTTCCGCACGAGCGCTCGTTGGCCGAGGATGGTGGGCTAGAAGAAGAGCGTCGTTTGTTTTACGTGGCGGTTACCCGTGCCAAAAAACATTTGCATTTGTCCTATCCGCTGACGGGGAGTATGAATAGTTATTTGCAAGGACCAAGCCCATTTTTATCCGAGGTTTCGCGTGATTTGCTGGCATTTGCCGAGGCGCCAGGCGGGTCGAGTGTGTTTATGAGCCCAAGTACCGAGGTTGACGATGTGCAGTATGTGCCCGAAGACGAGCCGTTTCCGACCAAACAACGCCCCAAGAGTTTTTTGCGCGATATTGATGACCTGTAAACAAAAAATCCCTAGGTTGGGATTTTTTCTCACCGCAAATTTCCACTCTGAAAATCTCTGGTGATGGGCGGCTCCGCGAGGGTGCCGCCGCCTTGTTAGCGACCGTTTTCTCGGTTTATCGCCTCGACTTGCTCCTGGGTGATTGGGCGACGAATTCTCACTCGTGCCCCACTGGGTCTGCGCAGGTGAATGTTCACGTGCGCCGTGTCCCCAGTCTGGCACACGGTGTAATACAGCCCTTGTGGGTACCCAGTAATAGCCCTGATGATTGCCGGGAACGGTCGTTCTTTTGGTTTTTCGATAACCCCCCCCAATTGCCCAAAAGGGCTAAATTCAGCGAAATAATATCATGCATCACCCACGAAGTCAAGGGTGTGCCTGCGGGCCGACACCATTGACTTTCTTGGCTTTTTCTATATACTTGACCTAATTATTACTCTTAATTTTACACATATGCGTTTCGACGGTCTCTACGAAAAGACCCTGGTCATTGTTAAACCAGACGGGGTTCAGCGCGGTTTGGTTGGGGAAGTTATCAAGCGTTTAGAAAATAAAGGCCTTAAGTTGGTTGGCCTCAAGATGATGCAGCTCGACGAGGTTCGTTTGCGCTCGCACTATTCGGCCCACGTGGAAAAGCCTTTCTACCCAGGCCTGGAAGCCTTTATGAAGTCCAGTCCAGTGGTGGTGATGGCAGTGGAAGGGCGCGAAGCGGCCGCCGCGGTCCGCCTTATTGCTGGTGCTACCAATGCCTCAAAAGCCGATGGCGGTACCATCCGTGGTGACCTGGCTATGGGTATGTGCAATGTGGTGCACTGCTCGGATGCGGCTGAATCTGGCCAAAAAGAAGTCCAGATTTTCTTTGATGAAAAGGAAATCTTTGACTACGACAAGTCCGAGTACATGCACGTGTACATGGCCGACGAACGTGGCTAGGTGTGGATAACTAGCTTGACCACGCCAAATAATCGCGTTACGATTATTAAATAGTATGGCAAACAACCACCAACAACTCATGCTCACTATTAAGTGTCTTGATCGCAACGTCAAGTATTTTGCGGTGTGGGCAAACGGGGTGAGTG
>CAYMID010000012.1:9937-22319 GCA_964390625.1 uncultured Gammaproteobacteria bacterium
AAGCGGTATAATTTACTAAGACTCTCCGGTCGACAGCGAATCTCATTCTACAAAATCATTGTCACGGGAGGCCTAATTGCTTTGGTCCGTGGACCAAGGTTGCGGCCACCCACCTAATACAATTAGGGATGATGATTCCGCTGTCCCGCGGGGTCCGAAAAAATCCCGTTTACGGGTTTTTTTGTTTCTATGCTTACCTTTCGGGCAACAATTCCACCCTCACCAACCTTGGCGATTAACGCGCTAGCTTTGCGCAAAAAGGCGCAGGGCGAGCGGGTTTATAATTTAAGTGCGGGCGAGCCAATGGTGGCGCCACACTCAGCAATTGTGGCAGCAGCCGAAGCGGCGGTGCGGGCTGGTAAAACTTTATACACGCCAGCCGCGGGAATTCCCGAATTGCGGAGCGCTGTGAGTGTGTGGTTGCAACAAAATTATCAAGCCAAGTATTCGGCTGACGAAATTTTAATTACGGCTGGCGGTAAATTTGGTTTGTATGCGCTCTGTCGGACACTTTTGACAGCGGGGGACGAAGCAATTGTGATTGCGCCATACTGGGTCTCGTATCCAAGCCTGACCAAAATGACTGATGCGCGCGTGAACACGATTGTGACTCAGGAACAATCGGGTTGGAAGGTTACGCCCGAACAATTGAACAAAGCGATTACTCAAAACACACGAATCATCTTTTTTAATAATGCTGGTAACCCAACTGGCGCACTGTATTCGCGCGAAGAAGTGCGTGCGCTTGTCGCCATTGCCCATGAAAAGGGCGTTTTATTTGTGTCAGACGAGGTATACAGCGGCCTCACGTATGATGGTGAATTTACTTCGGCCGGTTCATTTCCCGAGTATCGCGGCAATGTTGTGGTAATTCAAAGTTGTTCCAAACATTTTGCTATGACTGGTTGGCGCGTGGGGGTCGTGGCAGGCGACAAACAATTAATTAAAGTCCTGGCTGATTGGCAAAGCCAAAGCACGACTGGCGCAGCAACAGTCAGTCAGTGGGCGGCCATTGCCGCATTTGCGAATACAGATGTAAACGTGGCGGTGAAAACCGAAATGAAAACACGTCGCGACGCATTGGTTTGTGCACTCAATCAAAATTTCAATTTGCAACTCACTGCGCCTGCGGCTGGTCTGTATGTTTTCTTGCCTATGAGCGTGTTTGGGGTAACTGAGACCGATTCGATTGCTTTTTGCACACGAGTTTTGGACGAGGCTAATGTGGCCATGGTTCCGGGTGCACCGTTTGGTGCCGAGGGTTATGTTCGTCTTTCGTTTGGTGCCGAGCCAGCCGAGCTTCAAGCCGCTGTAACGGCATTGGCGAATTACTTGAAAAAATAAAGGGTATCGAGTAATATCAGGGCATCGGGCAACTCTTCGGGGTAGCCCTCTCTACGGGCTATAGCGCAGTTGGTAGCGCGCAAGCATGGGGTGCTTGAGGTCGTGGGTTCAAGTCCCGCTAGCCCGACCAATCAAAACATTCTATGAAACACACTTATAGCCTTGGGGTCTTTCTTAATATTTTGCAGGGCACATGTCAGGAGGTACAGGAACAAGTGGTGTGTATTCGTAGTTTGGAAAAAATTGATCACATTGAGATTTGGCGCGAAGCGGCTTTTTTAGAGGCAGGTGTTGATGAAATGGTGCGCGAGTTAAGTGCAACCTATCGTCTAATTATGCATGCGCCATTCATTGGCCTTTCATTGTCTAGTCATGACCATGTTGCCAAGGCGTCTATTTTGGTTTTGCAAGATTTTTATAATTGGGGATTGGAAATCGGTGCGCGTGTTTTTACAATCCATGGCGGCAATAAACCTTTTTTCCAAAACACTGTAAAGGATCTTGATTTGATTGTGCGTAACCTTGCCCAATTACAAACTAAACCATCGCTTAAATGTACGTTGGAGCACATGCCGGCCTCTAAAAATTTTTCTACAGCTCCAGTTTCAATTATAAGTCTAGAAGAGCTGGAACAGGTAGTAAATTTTTTGCCAGATTTTGGTTTCACAGTTGATATTGGTCACGTGATTCAAAATGAAGAGAAATGGGAGGAGTGGATGGTCCGTAATTTAAACCGCGTGTACGATATTCATTTTCATGATGCTTTTTTGGGTGGCAAAGCGCACTTACCACTTGGTACGGCTGATTTTAAGTGCGCGGAATTTTTTCAATTTTTAGAAAAACATAATTACCAACAATTTCTGAGTCTGGAAGTTGTGGGAGCTACCGAAGTCACACAATCGTGGCAATATCTGAACGAAAACAATTTGTTGTAATTTCGTAGCTGAATTCAGCAATTATATACTGTCCAAAGTTAGTAACTTTTGATTATGAACAAGAAATTTCTGCAGTTTGCCATTGGTGTCGTAGCAGTGTGGTTGGTCGGAATGTTTTTGTTAGTGTGGTTTGGGGCGTACCGCTTTAATTTGCAGCCCGATAATGCGTATGGCTGGATGGGCTACAAGGAATTTTTGAATCGTGATTTTAGTTTTGAAAATGTCCTGACGCTGTGGGACGGGCGGTGGTATGTGGGGCTAGCGAAAAATGGCTATTCGTTTGATCCAAACGGACAAAGCAATGTCGCGTTTTTGCCTTTGTACCCACTGTTGTTGCGTGGTATGAATTATATAACGCATTCGTATGCGCTCGCTGGACTGCTAATTAATGTGGTGGCATTAGTTGCGGCTGCATATGGTTTATTGCGTTTGGGAAAATTGGAAAAAATTTCCGAAAGTGATAGTCGTCGTGCAATCTTGTACTTCTTGATTTATCCAACAGCAATATTTTTTGCTGCGGTTTACACGGAGGCTTTATTTTCGGCCCTCGCGATCTGGTTTTTTGTGTGCGCCAAAGAAAAACAGTGGGGGAGAGCGGCGCTGTTTGGAGCACTCGCGGCGGCCACACGTTTGCCAGGCATATTTTTAGTCTTCCCACTTTTCTATTATTTGTGGCAAACTCGCGCACAATGGAGGAGTTATTTGTGGAGCGGTGTAATTGCGCTTGGGACTGCGGCCTATTTGGCTGCGCAATATTTTTACACTGGTCATGCGCTCGCATTTTTAACAGCGCAAAAACATTGGGGTCGCGTATTCGGTCACTTCAATCCAGATCATTTATATTGGATTACGCGCGCTGGGATTGCCAATTCGAGTATTGATGTATTGTGGGGAATTGCACTCGTGACATCAATTGTGTGGGTGGGTAAAAAACTCGATTGGGGATATGCATTATATGCGGCCGCGATTATTCTCATTCCGTTAACTTCCGGCAGCCTCCTTAGTCTTGCACGTTTTGGTATGGTTTTATTTCCAATCTCCCTCACGCTCGCCAAAGCAAAACCACACTGGCAAACCGTGTATATCGTTGTTGCCTCGGTTTTGCTCGCGTTTTATACCACTCAATTTGTAAATGGCTATTGGGCAGGATAAAGTTGAATAACAAAAAATCCCCTCAACGGGGATTTTTATTTTGAACCGATTAAGCGGCTGCAGCCTGCTTGGCAGCAGTTTTGAGACAGCGGGTGCAAATTTTGACACCGTTCACAGTCTGCAAGTTCATTTTTTGGCGGCGCAGGGTCTTGATATTCGAGTGACTGCGAGTGGCCGATTTCTGCGAACGCTTGTCGCACGAGATGCAAATGCGGGACATAAAAATATTGCTAAACGAGGGGATTGAGGGTATACTTTTGACTAATGCGCCTAGTTTAGTTAATTTTCGCGCTTTTGTCAAGTGTATGGATTATCTACCCCTTTTGCTCTATTTCTTTATTACCATCCCGTCGGCTATTTTTCACGAGTATATGCACGGCTGGATGGCTGACCAGCTGGGGGACCCGACGGCCCGGTACGCTGGCCGCCTGACCCTTAACCCCAAGTCTCATATTGACCCGATTGGGACGCTTTTGTTGCCTTTGTCGCTGTTTTTTATGAGCGCGGGTAATTTGCTTTTTGCCTACGCCAAGCCTGTGCCTTATAACCCTTATAACCTCCGCAACCAGCGTTGGGGTTCGGTGGCAGTAGCTTTGGCTGGCCCAGGTGGCAACTTTGTCCTGGCGTTTATTTTTGGCTTAATGACGCAGTTTTTTGCTGGTTCGGTGCTGGGGATGGTACTGTCGATTGTGGTGTATGCCAACGTGGTCCTGGGGGTCTTTAACTGTGTGCCAATTCCACCTTTGGACGGTTCCAAGCTCCTCTACGCGCTCTTGCCACCTCGTTTGTCCGAGCAGGCCCAGGCGTTTTTTGATCGCTATGGCATCATCGTCCTGCTAGCCTTCATTTTCTTCTTCTCCAGTTGGATTTCGCCAGTAATTCGCGTGGTTTACAACTTTTTCACAGGAGGTCAAGGTTTGTTTTAGGGTGGGGGTTGGTAGATGGGGTCCTAAAAGCCACAAATGAAAACTTACTTTTTTGGTACATAATCGGTACAAAGTATGTACCAAATTGGTAAGGTTTTTTTACCTTTTCGTTTTTGATAAAATAGCCTATAGGTCCCGCCATCCGCTGGCTTGACAAAAAATCCCCCCTGGGCTATAATCGCCCCAGCTTATTCGCTTGAATAAGGCCAGAACGGAGTATCTCCCCAACGGGAGAGAAGAACGATTTCCCAATCGTGCCGTTCGGAAAAGGTTTTACCGAATTTCCGAACCCGTCTCTTGGCGGGTTTTATTTATTTTCATTTGGCTATGCCAACAATGAACCAAATCTTGCGCAAAGGTCGTGCACCTTTGGTCGCCAAGTCAAAGTCTCCGGCTTTGCAGTTTACGTACGATAGTTTGCACCGCAAGCGCACCGAGTTGCGTCGCGGCGCCCCATTTAAGCGTGGTGTATGTACCAAGGTGTACACAACCACCCCAAAGAAGCCTAACTCGGCTTTGCGTAAAGTCGCCAAGGTTCGCCTTTCAAATGGTATGGAAGTTATTGCTTACATTCCAGGTGAAGGTCACAACTTACAGGAACACTCCATCGTACTCATCCGCGGTGGTCGTGTAAAAGACTTGCCAGGTGTACGCTATCACATTGTGCGTGGTGTATACGATACTCAGGGCGTGGCTAACCGCAAGCGCAGTCGTTCGATCTACGGTGCCAAGCGTGCCAAGGCTGCTAAGAAATAATGACCCTTTAACTTTGAATGTATGTCTCGCGGAAAACAAGCTCCAAAACGGGTCATTATGCCTGACCCACGCTACCAGAGCGTTCTGGTTAGTAAATTCATCAATTGTTTGATGATTAGTGGCAAGAAAACAGTTGCTCAGAATATTGTATACTCTACACTCGACCTGCTCGCTGAAAAGAAAGGCGAACCTGCACAGGTGTTGTTTGAAAAAATCATGGACGCAGTGCGCCCACAGGTAGAAGTTCGCTCCCGCCGTGTTGGTGGTGCTAACTACCAGGTACCAACCCCAATCTCAACCGATCGCCAGAATGCTTTGGCCTTCCGCTGGATTATTTTGGCTGCCAAGGCCCGTCGTGGTCACAGCATGGCCGAAAAATTGGTCGCTGAATTTAATGACGCCCTCGAAGGTTTGGGTGGTGCGGTAAAAAAGAAAGAAGATGTGCACCGCATGGCCGATGCCAACAAAGCGTTCGCTCACTTTGCTCGTTTCAACCGCTAATCAGTCATTAGACTGTAACCCCTTCTCCTTATGCCTAGAGAATATTCTCTCGACAAAACCCGTAATATCGGGATCATGGCCCACATTGACGCTGGTAAGACAACCACGACTGAACGTGTGTTGTTTTACACTGGTCGCAAACACAAAATCGGTGAAGTACATGAAGGTGCTGCCGAAATGGACTGGATGGAACAGGAAAAGGAACGTGGTATTACGATTACGTCGGCTGCCACTACCTGTTTCTGGAAAAATCACCGCATTAACATTATTGACACTCCGGGTCACGTAGACTTCACGGTTGAAGTTGAACGTTCGCTCCGTGTGCTCGATGGTGCTGTAGCGTTGTTTGATAGTTCGCAGGGTGTAGAACCACAATCCGAAACTGTGTGGCGCCAGGCCGACAAGTACCGCGTGCCTCGCATTTGTTTTTCCAACAAAATGGACAAGATTGGCGCTGATTTTTACATGACGCTCAAGTCCATTAAGGAGCGCTTGAACAAAAAAGCCGTGGCGATCCAGTTGCCAATTGGTGCTGAATCAACTTTCTCGGGCATTATCGACCTCATTGAAATGAAGGCCTTTAAGTTCGAGGGTGACCATGGTATGAATATCATCCCATTCGACATTCCTGCCGACCTGTTAGATGATGCTAAAATGTACCGCACTGAACTTCTTGAAAAAGTTAGTGAAGCCAGTGACGAGCTCATGAACAAATATTTGAATGGTGAAGAGCTAACAATTGAGGAAATCCGGGCTGCTATTCGTACTTTGGTGCTCAAAGACGAAATGTATCCAGTCATGTGTGGCTCAGCCTTGGGTAACAAGGGCGTACAGCTCATGCTCGATGCCGTGACCTACTATTTGCCAGCCCCATCTGATTCGCCATTGATTGTAGGTACTGATCCAGATGATGATGAAAAGAAAGTCGAAGTGCGCACGAACGACGACGAACCATTTGTTGGTTTGGCGTTCAAAATTGCCACTGATCCATTTGTGGGTAAGCTCGCTTTCTTCCGCGTGTATGCTGGTAAATTAGTTGCTGGCTCGTATGTGATCAACACTCGTACTGGTGCCAAGGAACGTATTGGCCGCATCGTCCGTATGCACGCCAACTCACGCGAAGATGTAAACGAAGTATACGCCGGTGAAATCGCCGCTGCGATTGGCCTTAAGAACACCATCACTGGTGACACCATCTGCGACGAAAAGCGCCCAGTTAAACTGGAAAACATCACCTTCCCAGAACCAGTTATCCACATTGCCATCGAGCCAAAAACCAAGGCTGACCAAGAGAAAATGGGTATGGCAATGCAGAAATTGGCCGAAGAAGATCCAACCTTCCGTATCCATACTGACGAGGAAACTCTTCAGACCATTATCTCTGGTATGGGTGAATTGCACCTTGAAATTATCGTAGATCGCATGAAGCGTGAATTCGGGGTTGAGGCTAATGTTGGTGCGCCACAGGTTGCCTACAAGGAAACCATTCGTCAAAGTGCTGAAGCTGAAGGTAAATACGTTAAACAATCTGGTGGCCGTGGTCAATATGGTCACTGCTGGTTGCGTATTGAACCACTCGAAGAAGGTAAGGGCTTTGAATTCGTTGACGAAGTTAAAGGTGGTACAATTCCTCGCGAATTTATTCCAGCTATCCAAAAAGGTGTCCGCGAATCTGTGGACAAAGGTGTGGTGGCAGGTTTCCCATTGGTAGACGTTAAAGCCACTGTGTTTGACGGTAGTTACCACGAAGTTGACTCTAGTGAAGTTGCCTTTAAACTCGCTGGTAGCATGGCCTTCCAGGAGGCTGTTAAAAAAGCCAAGCCAGTTATCCTCGAACCAGTTATGGCGGTCGAAGTTACCACCCCAGAAGAATACATGGGTGATGTAATCGGTGACTTGTCAGCCAAACGTGGTCAGATTCAGGAAATGATGGACCGTGGTCAATCCAAAGTTGTTAAAGCTTTGGTCCCACTTTCTAGCATGTTTGGATATACCACCTCGCTCCGCTCCATGTCTCAGGGTCGTGCTAGTAGTGCGATGGAATTCCATCACTACGCCGAATGTCCAAAGAATGTTGAAGCCGAAATCGTGGCTGGTAAAAAGTAAGCTTAGGATCGACAAAACAAAAAGAGGCCTGCGGGCCTTTTTTTGTTTTGTTACCCGTGTCCATGCTATACTTTGGCCATTAATTCATAAACTGCGTTTGCAGAAAATTTTTCACTATGATAGTGGCTTCGAAAAAGATTTTGGTTGGTACGTTGACACTTGTTTTGGCTGCAGCCCTTACGCCTGGGACCCTCTGGGCTGCAAGTCCAAAGTGTCCGAATTACGCGGGCAAGGTAGTTAAGGTTAAATCAGATTTTTGGTTAGTCCAAGACGGACAACGCCTTCACTTAGTAGATCGTGACGCCGCGGCTACTTGGGACAAGGTCATTGTTACGCCATCTGCAGCCTGTGCCACCACGGTTACGGCTTTGCCAGACGGCGGCACTCTCAGTTTTCGAGCAGGAACACGCTTGATAAAAAAGGCTGGTACAGATGCAGTCTATGCATTGGGGCCAGACAACATCATTTATCCAATTAGTACTGCCGCTGCGGCAGAACAATGGTTTGGACGTAATTGGAGTAGACTAGTTAAAAGTATTCCAACAGCTATCTTTGACAGTTATACGGTTGGCGCAGCGGTCACAGCGGAAAAAGCCCCAGAAGGCATTGTCGTGCGCGTGGCTGGCAAATCACAATTGTATCTTGTGCGCGACGGTCAACTAGTTAAGATTACTGGTCGCGTAAAAAACGCTATTTCCAAAAACGTACGCACAATAACCTCTGCTGTTTTTAATAAATTACCACTCTCAGCGGCGGCTATTGATGGCGCTGATTTATTAAAGATTAAAGTAAATCCAGCTGGCGTGGCGATCGGTGAACAGATTTCATCAGAAACTAAGACCACCACCAAATCGAACGATGACTCCCAAACTGAGTCTAAAACCGAGAGTAAAAAAGAAGAAAAAATTACAGACAGTAAGCAGGAATTTAACGGCGCCAACTATACCGGACCATTTCCAGCCCCAGAAGGAATGGTATTAGAAGGTTACATTGGTAGTTCTAAATTTTTTGAACCAACAGGGTCTGGTATGTACCGTTTTGTGCCAAAGACCGACTCCGCTCGTTCAATTAATTGCCTCGATAACACTCGCACTGTATATAAGTCAAAGGGCAAGAATTATGATGCTGGTTTTAAAGCCGGGATTACCTACGGTATCAAAGATGGTGGGGTAATTTTACCAACGTTCAATGATACGCCTCGCGGTGGTGGAAATGTTGGTAATCAGTATTTTAACGAGGGTTTCCGTGTTGGGTATAAGCATGGGTATGAGGTCGGTAATGATTTTGGGGTTTACTACGATTGTCGAACTTCGGCCTACAAGCCAGGCGATTACGATGCCGATGGTTGGAGAAAAACTACTGGCTTTGATAAGGCAAAGAATTTAACCGCAGTCTACTTCCCAGGTGAGGTAGGTGGTTACGCTGGGGTAGGGAACACCTCTGGTGATGCCTATGCTTGGACCCTCAACACCATGACCGAAGGGTTGAGAATCGAGGACACAAAGTTGAACAAAGATAAGCCTGTGGTTAACCTGTCGCGCATCGAAGTTATGGAATCAGTGCCAGAAGGGGCCGAAGTATCTATGACCATGGAGGCTGTTGCCAAAATGTCATACGACGCAGCCCTTAAGTATACAAATACAAAATACAATCGTATTTGTACCTTAACCGAACCAACAATTGAGACTAAAACATATGGCACAAACAGCTTTACACTTTTGACTTTTGTGCAAATCTGTAAACCAGAGGCAAAACAAGAAGCAACTTGGAAGCTGCAGGCCTACGCCTTTGCCAAGGGTAAAAGCAGTGGCCATGTATTCACCACCACTTTCATTGATCCATTCAATCTAAAGAAACCAGGTGTAGACGAGTTTGATATGTCAAAATTGCCAAGCAATGATTTTATTGCTCAGTTTTTGACCAAGTTGCAGCTCAACTAACGTATCGATATAAAACAAGACCCGCCTTAACAGCGGGTTTTGTTTTTGAAACCAGGGATATGTTATACTAACTATACTTTAATTATACATAGTATGCATAAAAGAAATATTGGTTTTGTTGTTGGTTTAATGGTTGCCTTGGTTACACCAGTCGCCAGTTTTGCAGCCTCGTGTCCAGATTACACAGGAAAAATTATCGAAACTAAGACTGGTTTGTGGTTGGTTCACGAGGGTCAGCGGTGGCCTTTGGTTGAACGTGAGGTTGCTAGTACTTGGCAAAAGCCAATTTACCCCGCAAACGCTGCCTGTGCCGAGGCAATTCCTCTCAGTAGTGGCCTAGTTGGGTATCGGGCCGGCACTAGATTGCTTAAGCAGGTGGATACAGACGCTATTTACGCAATTGGCCGCAATGGCATGATTCATTTGATTGATAGTCCAGAAGTCGCAGCGCATTGGTTTGGGCCTCAGTGGGGCAAGCTGGTCCGTATAGTGCCAGCCACTGTTTTGTCAGGGTATAAAGTCGGGGAGCCGGTGAATCCTAGTACGCTCCCAGATGGCTTTATTGTACGTACAGCGGCTAAACAGGTGTGGTATGTGGTCCGTGACGGTAAGCTAGTGCGAATCACTGGTCTCGTGCCGCCAGCTATTTATAACAATACTCGCATGATCACCCCGGCCGTGTTTGCCGCCTTTGCGATGGACACCAAAACAGTCACTGCCCAAGAATTATTAACCGCCACCACGCCACGTTAATTGTATGTTTGTTTTTCCGGCTACAAATGCTCCGGCTGCCTTACCTACAAACCAGGCTGGTCGTTTGGCCACTGATCAGTTCGAAGCAATCCAATTAATTTTTCGCAATCGCGGCAAGGTTGGTCTAATAATCGCTGGCAGTGCTCTATTTTTAGCAGCAATTTCTAGTTTGGGTTTATTACTGCCTTCTTCTGAGCCAACAAATTCGGGTACAACTATTTTGTTGGCAATATTTAGCGCGATTTGGTTTTTCGATGCAACGTGGGGTGTGTGGATATACCGTGCATCCAAAAAAGCTCAGACCGAACTAACAACCGGTGTGATGGTAAAAAGTACAACCGGTGTGCCTAACAAATATAATTATGGTACCGCCGTTCGTGTGGCTGGTGCAACCCACACTATGATCACACGACATGGCTGGATTAAGGTGAATGGTGAATCATATGGTGTTTTGCAGGGCGAATTGTATCAGCAGATTTCCGACACCAACCAAGGCGCATTTTATTACGTTGACATGCCGCGCGTACCAGGCTTTAAACCAAAGTTAGTGGTCAACTATCATTTGGTATGAAGTTTAATGTAGTTACGATTTTCCCCGAAATCATTACTGATTATTGCACCACGGCCATTGTTGGTCGTGCGCAAAAAAATAAAATCATCTCTGTAAACGCTGTGCAATTGCGTGATTTTACGACTGACCGCCACAAGACAGTTGATGACACCCCGTATGGCGGGGGAGCAGGTATGGTCATGAAACCAGAACCACTGTATGCAGCGTTAAAAAAACTAGATGCAATCCCGTTTAACAAAGTAGACGGCCTTACCAAAGTTAAAAAAATTTTTAACGGTAGTTTGAAAAATAAAAAACGCACTGTATTGCTCTCACCACGTGGTCGCCAATTCAACCAAAAAATTGCGACCGAGTGGAGTATGTTATCTGAAATTACTTTTGTGTGTGGTCGTTACGAGGGGATTGATGAGCGGGTCGTTGAACACATGGTTGATGAAGAAATTTCCATTGGTCCGTATGTGCTCGCTGGTGGGGAATTGGGTGCGTTAGTTATTATTGAAGCGGTGGCCCGTTTACTCCCGGGTGTTTTAGGAAACCCTGATTCTTTGGCCGAGGAAACAGTTGCTGATGAAGCTGAATACCCACAGTACACTAAACCAGCCGAATTTCGGAGTTGGAAAGTGCCTGACGTGTTGCTTTCGGGCAATCACGCTCAAATTGCGACCTGGCGTAAAGCTCAAAAGCGCCGTACTAGTAAATAATGCACAAGTTATCCACAATTATCCCCATCTAAGTAAAAAATGGCTTATTTAAGGCCCTTGACAATACAATAGCCCGGGAGTACAATGGGCGAGCAATTGATTTTCCAACCGAATTTACTCCAAGTCCCTCGGGAAACTAGAGTAGCAAAGAGCAACTCCCTGAGTTCTCTTTTTCTTTATTAGGGAATCAACGTCCCTTACAATTTAGGCAATTACGATAAGGTTCACATTATAAATGTGACAAGAAAACCAACAGTAGTCTATTCCAAAATTAAAGGAATCAAACCATTAGTCCTTCGGGGCTGATGATTATTCTCATACTAACCTGATTTATTCGGGTTTTACTTGAGAGTTTGATCCTGGCTCAGGATGAACGTTGGCGGCGTGTCTAAGGCATGCAAGTCGAGCGACGTGCTCTGCTACACCCTGTAGGTAAAATTTGCCTTTAGAGTGTAGTAGAGTTACGAGCGGCAGACGGGAGAGTAACACACTGGTAATCTACCTCCGAGACGGGGATAGCCTTCCGAAAGGAAGATTAATACCCGATAGTAACGCGGGGACAAAAGTCATTCGCGTTTAAAGATTTATTACTCGGAGAGGAGCCTATGTTCTATCAGCTAGTTGGTGAGGTAATGGCTCACCAAGGCTATGACGGATAGGGGACGTGAGAGCGTGATCCCCCTCACTGGGACTGAGA
>CAYMID010000013.1:0-11372 GCA_964390625.1 uncultured Gammaproteobacteria bacterium
TTGCTTAAACCTTCGAGGGCGCGAAGGACTTCTAGTGGCACGGCAAAGACCACGGTGTTTGATTGGTCAGAGCTAATGTCATTGATACTGTTGAGCGTGCGGAGGTGGAGGGCGCCTGGGGCGGCGGCGAGCATGGTGGCGGCCTTGGCTAGGTTTTCGGCGGCAATGACTTCGCCACTTGATTCAATAATAACCGCGCGCTTTTGGCGTTCGGCCTCGGCTTGTTTGGCAATGACGCGCTGCATATCGTCTGGAAGCACAATGTCTTTGAGTTCCACACTCTCGACCACAATGCCCCAACTTTCGCTGGTGCCATCAACGATTTCTTTAATACGTTTGGCCGCTTGCTCGCGATTGGCTAGGAGTTCGTCGAGTTCTAGTTCACCAATTACATTACGCATGGTGGTTTGAGCCATTTGGTTAACAGCAAACCAAAAGTTTTCCACGGCCAAGATTGCTCGTGCCGCGTCAGAGACGCGATAGTAAATGACTGCGTTAATTTTGGCCGAAACATTGTCGCGGGTAATCGCTTCTTGATAGGGCACATCGACCGCTTTGATGCGCATGTCTACTTTGGTCATGCTTTGGATGATCGGGAACACTAAACGCCAACCCGGCTCTACGTTTTTTTTGAATTTTCCAAATTGAAATTTAACCCCGCGTTGGTATTGATTAACCTGGCGAATACTAATGAGGACTAGTACCACGATTATTAAAATGAGAGCTGGCATATTGTATATATTAAGTCTAGGTAGAGTATAGCAGGTCTGTCTAAAAATGCGAACGCCGGTATCCTCGAGATGAGAATACCGGCGCTTTTGTCCGCGGGCCTCCAGGCCGTGGGTATGTCAGAGACGGACCGTCAGGGAACCTCCCCGGCGAACTTCGCCTCGTTTGCTTCCGTCCACGAACACTTTGAGCATTCCTCCGTCTGAGTCGAACTCAGCTTCGGCAACACCATTGCGGTTCGTGTACACGTCCTGTCCGCCTACGGTTACTCTCTTTCCGCTTACGCGGTGGCTACCGTTTTGAACAGTGATCGTAATCGTCGACTTCGCCATTTGTTGCCCTCCTCAGGCGTTTGAACTGGACGGGATCCACCCCGCCTCTTTCCTGGCTTATTGGCTAGAATAAGACAAAAAAGAGACGGTGCGGGATTCTTTATTTGACTTTTGAGTATACCATTTTTTGAGGGTTTTGTCAATGATTTTTAGTCACAGTTTGGCTAATTTTAGCCAAAAAATAACCCCTTTGGGGGTGTTATTTTAGTATAAATTGTGTCCCCGCGTGGAGTCGAACCACGATCTAAAGCTTAGAAGGCTCTCGTTCTATCCGTTGAACTACGGGGACGTAAGTGGGCTTAGTGTAGCGGAAAATGGACAAAAGTCAACCTTTGCCCCGGCTACGGGCATGGAATTTTTTGTGAATTTCGCGCAATTGGCGGTCAGTAATGTGGGTGTAGATTTGGGTGGTGGTGATACTGGCATGCCCCAACATGGTCTGGACACTGCGAATGTCAGCTCCGTTTTGGAGCAAGTCGGTGGCATATGAATGGCGCAGGGTGTGTGGCGTGACTGCCTTGGTAATGCCAGCGGCATGGGCATAGCGTTGAACCAAGCGTTGGACCGAGCGAACCGTCAGTGGCTCGTCGGCATCAGTCATTTTTTTGCCACTTACCTTGACTTGCTTGCCCGTACGCTTGTCGTGCGAGATGAACAAGTATGGGTTCATATCCTTGCGCAGTTCCAGATATTTTTTAAGCCAATATTTGGCCTGTTCGGACAAAAAGACCACCCGCGCCTTGCCGCCCTTGCCAACCACAGTGAACTCTTCTTTTTTTAAGTTAACGTTGTCGCGTTGCAAGTTAACTAACTCGGACACACGCAAACCAGTGGAGAAAAGCAGCTCCAACAAAGATTTGTCACGGTGACGGATCAATGGGGCCAAGGCCGAGGCACCTTTGCCGGTTGGTACTTTGAACGGCGCTTCCAAGATTCGCCCCAAGTCCGAACCTTCGAGGAAGGTGACTTCGCGATCAGGCATTTTCATTAGTTCAATTTTTTCGGGCGCCAGGGAACTAATGTCGCGCTTGGATAAGTATTTTAAAAATGAACGCAGGGCGATAAGGTGGTAGTTTTGGGTGTTTTTTTTGAGTGGGTCGCCATGCACATCTACTAAACGGTTGAGCCATAGGCGATATTCGCGCACTTTGTCACCGGTAATTGCGCTCGGCGCTTTGTCACCTAACCAACCCACAAAACGTTCTAGGTAGAAATCGTAATTTTGGGTGGTTTTGAGACTGCGATTTTTTTCAATCTCCAAATATTCCAGAAATTCGCGAACAAGTTGCGAGAGGGTAGCCATAGTGTTCATATTGTACGACGCACGGATAAAATTTACAAGCGAGCAGTTTACTGGTAGGCTGTGCGTATATGCAAAAAGCTGATTTTGTTTTAATTTTGCCCGACATTCGTTCGTGTCACAATGTCGGTGCGATGTTCCGTACCGCCGATGCGTGTGGGGTGACCAAAATTTGGTTGTGCGGATATACGCCGGTGCCGCCACGACCAGAAATTGCCAAGGTTGCCTTGGGTGCAGAAACGTGGTTGCCGTGGGAGCACGCGCTCGACCCAGTGCCAGTAGTGGCCGCCTTAAAAACACAAGGTTACACGATTGTTGCCTTGGAGAAAAATGCCCAGAGCATAGATATTGGCGCTGCTACGATCACTGCGCCAGTGGCGTTAATTGTGGGTAACGAAGTGACTGGAGTGGGGGCTGATCTATTAGCCTTGGCCGACATTGTGGCGCACATACCGATGCATGGACGTAAAGAAAGTTTAAATGTAAGTGTGGCCGCTGGCATCGGAATGTATGTAGTTAAGGAAAAGTTGTGATATACTTGGGTAGTTATGGCCGACACACTCACTCAATCTGCTTCAATTCAGCACACGCTGGCGATTTTTGAACGCACGTGCATTAATTTGCCCCCGCTATTGCCGCCGGATTTGGCGCGCGATATGAGTGCGGCTTTGGAACAAATGCAGGGAAATTTTTCCCTTACCCTGCAGGAGCTGGAGGACACTATGATTTCGTTTGGACGCCGCGCCTGGCCCTACCTGCAAGCATTTGAAGAATTGTATAATGTATACCAAGCTGAATTAGGAGAAAAGTTATTTATTCAAAAAGTCTCACCAGAATTGCGCCGTGCCTGGCAATCATTTAACGAAGCTGGCGGTAGTTGGCGAGAATTTTACGTTGGGGCAGGTGCCGCCCAAGTGGCCGCCGAGCAACGAGTGGAGTTGCACCAAATTATTGTGGATATTCAGTGCGATGTACGTGCGTTTGCGTACCAAGCCGTGCTTCATACCGATCGGGCGCGGTACGAACGGCGTATTGCCGAGTTCCAGCAAATTTTGAATGATATGGAACACCGGCTGGACGCACTGCGTGAATTGGCCGAAATGGAGCAAGAGCACCCACAGTTTGCGGCCGAAATTCGCGACCAAATTCGCACTTTTGAATACGGCCTCGCGTACCTGGGTCCACAAGTTGATTACGCGACCGTGTGTAACACACATGAACATTTTACTGGGCGGCGTCAGGACTTGCGCCAACGAGGTCAAAAATACGAAACCGCCAGTTAGGCGGTTTCAATTTTTATCATTTGTTCCAGGCGACGAATATCAGCCAGTAAACGGGACCGGCTCGTGTTTGAGAGGATAATGTTGAACACGCTATTGCCACCATGTTTGGCAAACTGGCACATGTCGCCAACTTTTTTGTGAATCGTGATCGAGCGGAAGGATTCTAGGCCTTGGGCTTTTTTGATCCCCAACAGTTTGGTTAAGCGACCTTCTTTGCGCGCAAAGAATTTCATGGCCACACTGTGAGCCTTGATTTTTTTAGGGATAATTGGTTTTTCGGGCACGCGAATCAAGACGTCATTAAGAGTAATGTTGATGCCGTAGGCAAGACCGTATAAGTCAGGGCGGAAACCGCCAATACGCGGACCAAGTTCAATAATTTTCCAACCATCCTCGGTTTTCATTAGTTCAATGTGCACACTGGTGCTACGGAGGCCCAGGGCGTGAACAGCTTCGGCCGCGGCGACTTCGGCGGCTTTGACCGAAGCAGGTTTAAGTAAGGTTGGCGTCATTTGTTGGTAACCAAAAAAATCATCGAAGCCAATCGAGCGGCCAGTTTTGACGTGTACGAGTGGGCAAAAGTAAGTTTTGCCGCGGCTAGTCACAAAGCCCTCGATCGAGTACATATCGCCTTCCATAAATTGCTCGACCAAAACTTGTGGTTCGTTTTGGTAGCCGTTTTCTTTGTAGGCAGCACGAATATGGCGGAAGACCTTGTCGAGCACGGCCTTAAGTTCATCTTCGTGGTAGACAATACTCACTAGGCGACTGGCAGCGAGTCCAGTTGGCTTAACAATGGCGGGAAAACCGACTTTGCGGGCGATTTTTTCTAGGGCGGCCGGACTAGTGTCGCTAACCAGGGAGTAGGCGGGAGTGATTTTTTTGTTGTGGGCGGCAAAGCGACGACGCATCCAGATTTTGTCTGTAGCCCAACCGAGCGATTCGGTGGTCGGAGTGCGTAAATATGGAATATGTGGGATAACGCGCTGAAAAATGGGGATCTGGTTTTCGGCGCGACAAGTTACTGCCACGAGTTGGTCTTGGTATGGCTGCAGGGCTTTTTGAATTTCAACCGGATTAGTGGTGTCACAGATAACTAAAGCCTTGGCTAAAGAGGCAATAGTGGCTTTGTTAGCTTCGTTCATCTTGCTTTTGGTGTCTGTAAAAAACACCACTTCGTACGGGCTGGATTGCAGGGTATGCAAGGCCTCGATCGCTGCCGAGACGCCCGCTGCAATAAAAAGAATCAGAGGTTTGGTAACCGGCTTGGCGGTCATACAAACAAACAGGCAAATAATAAGGCCGGCACTATAATGAAAAGTAAGCCAAACGTCAAGAGCGGACGGAAGGGGCTTTTTTGAGGCGGCGACGGATTTCTTTGATTGATAATAAGCCAGTCTGGGCCCCAAATTGGGAAATTACGGCAGCCGAATTGAGCGCGCCCCACTGCAGGGCAGTTGGGACATCTTCGCTGACCAAAATCGCCCCCAGGAATCCACTAGCAAAAGCGTCGCCAGCGCCAGTTTTGGAAACTGGTTTGGCTGCGCTTGGGCCAATTGTGTAAAAATGGTGGTGGCTAGCGGCGACTGCACCCTGGTCGGCATTAGTAATTATAACCGTGTGCGGTCCTAAATTCTGGAGCCGCTTGGCAGCCGTGCGTAACGAGCCGCTGCCCGTTAATAACTTGGCCTCTTCGGCATTAACAAATAAATAATCAACGTGGGGCAGAATTTTTTTGTATTCTTTTAGGCCAGTCGTCAGTTGGTGGCTACCAGGATTGCTGGCCACAATCGTGTCTGGATTTTTTTTAAGGTATTTGGCTAAGGCTGTTTGCACACGGGCAAAACCAGGGCCAAGCGAGGTGTAATAGACCAATCGAGCGGGTGGAAGAGTGGGGATTTGGTACGGGTGAGCCGGGTGGTAAGTAAGGATGGTGCGTTCGGCAGCATGGGTAAGTACGACTGAATAGCGCGTGGTGATGTCAGGGCGATGCGCTAGGTAGTCAGTGTTAATTCCTGATAATTCGAGTTCGGCTCGGATAGTTTCGCCAGCAGCGTCAGTGCCAACTTCGCTGTACAAGGCGGCACTGTTTCCTAGGTATGATAAACCAACACACACATTGGCCGCATTGCCGCCAAGAGCCTGGTGGGCCTGGGTGACTGGAATTTTGGCACCAAAACGTAAACTTAGTTCACACGCAGTGGGGCGGCGGCAGTGAACACTGGCCCGGTCAACATCTAGAATTAAGTCTAAGGTCGCATCACCAATGGTTAAAACATCAAGCACAGGCATACGATTAACGTAAATCACGGTAATGTTTAAGGTCTTCGGGCCGGTGACGGTGTAGACCGGTGTAGATTTCGATAAATTCAATCAACGAGGCCACGGCCACCCCAGCCATGGTTAAACTAAATACCCAGTTGCCAATAAAAAGGGCGTAGACTAACAGCGAGGTAGCACCCAGTAGCATTAATAAATCTTGGCGTCGTTCGGTTTCCAAAAAAATACTGTAAACGAGCATTATTGCGCCAACGCCAGCCGTAACATACACAAGAGTCTCGGTCAGTGTGGCGGGCAAATAGGGAAAAAGGTTTTCGAGAAGCATATCCAATAGTATAGCAGACGGGTGGGCCAGTGGACTAGGTTTTGGTATACTGTCAACACTATGAATCGATTTATTACGTGGAGCTGGCGCGTGCTGGCAGTCGTGCTACTAGGGGCATACGTTTGGAATGCGTACCGCTATGATGTTTGGTCTAGCTATGATGCTGGTGGTCATTTGGCCTATGCGGTTGATCTGGGGTTAGGTACTGGTTTACCAAATCCAGCGACAAATTATCTGGCCTGGCACGAGCCGGGGTATTATTGGTTAATTGGGGTCGGAGCCCGCGCGGTGGGTGCTCTAGAGTGGAGTCGGTCGCATTTGTACCACGCGTGGCAATTGGTCAGTGCGGTAGTGATGTGGAGTGGTGCGGTGGCAGCTGGGGTTTTGGCCTGGCAGGTCACACGGCGGCGAAACACAGCTTGGTTTATTGGTGTTGGTACAGCCAGCTTATTTTGTTGGAGTGCGTTGGCTCGTTATGTAACTAACGAGGGTTTGTTTCAGACAGCCACTCTGTGGTGGCTGGTTTGGTTTGTGGCTTGGCACATGGATGACCACCCCCAATGGTCACGACCAAAGTGGATGCTGCTAAGTTTGGGCCTGGCAGCGCTGTTGTGGATTAAGTTAACCGCCGTGGTGATAATTGCGGCAGTCGTGTTATGGATAGGTCTGCAGCGGGGGGTGCATGTGCGCACCAAAATTGGCTGGGCTGCGGTGATTATTGCAATTACCGGTGGTTTGTATGCTCCCTGGTTGTACCACAAACAGCAGACCTATGGCCAAGCGCTGACGATTAATAATTACGAGACCAAAAGTGAGCGTATGCCCGGGCGATTTTTTATTGGTTGGGATAACTCGATTTTAACTACGCCGTTTTGGACCGCTGGTCGCGGCTCTTTTGCGAGTATGTTTTTGGCCAGCGCCGTGGTTGACTATGATAATATTTTCGAGGTGTATGACCGACCACAGACGACTGATTTGGTAACTGGCAATGGTCGTCGTTTGACGGCCGAGCGGGCCGTGGCTTCGGTGCAATTGATGCGTTGGAGTTTGGGTTTGGTGGCTTGGGTAATTGGTGGGCTCGTGATTTTTTTGGGACAGTGGCTTAGAAATCGAGCGGCACCAACCGTACAGTTGTTAGCGTGTGTTAGCGCTGGGCTGGTGGCTGCCCTAATGTACAATGTGTGGCAGTACCCATTTTTGGGACGGGGCACACTAAAGGCAATTTTTGTGGCGGCCGCCTTGCCATTGGCCGCGATTGTGGCTAGCGCAGCTTGGTATCGAATGTGGCCACATCGTTCTCGTATTGCCAATGGGGTAATGATTTTGTATTGGTTGGTGTGGGTTGCGTTATCGTGGCGTATTGGATTACTGCCGGTTTAGTCTGGGATTGCGCAGCAAATATAAATGGTTATTTGGATTTATGCCAAGCACCGTGGTGGAGCTAACCACTTGATATGGGGGCAGTGGTGAAAAACTAACAATATAATCTTCGGTGTTATTTACAAATAGGGCACGAATCCACCAGGGGGCGGTCCAGGTTCCGTGTGGTCGGCCCGAGGCTTGGGCATTCCAGTAACTGTACCAGCCATTCCACTCATACCCACCATCAATGGTGTGGCGAGGTGCGTCGCCTTGGTTGGCCGCATATTCTGCTAATTGCCAGCGGGCTTGATTCAAACGCAGGTAAAAAGAGGTTTGACTGACACTGTACAGACTAATGATTGCAATTGCAGTAAGGGCCACCACTGTTTGCGCCCGCGTCCAGGGTAATTTGGAGACAAGATAAAAACAAAATAAAATCGTGACTGGCAGAATATAGCGGTCAAAACTTTCCACCATCAGTAGGGGGACGGCGTTAACCATTGCCGCCCACAACCACCATGGCTGGTGCTCGCTTTTAGTTAGGCTAGTATAGACTAAAGTCGCCGCACTACTAGCTGCACCTACGGTAGCCGCACCCCAAACCCAGGCCGGGAATTGGAATTGCAAGACGCCATTGAGCACATTTTTGTTTGGTCCAAGACCAAAGACGTTGATGATGTTTAACACGTATGGTAACTGTGTGTCGGTGGTGAGTTTAATAATCATGACAATTGCCACACTTGTACCAACCAGGGTCCACCAGCGCCAATCACGCCACAGTTTTTTTTGCCACAACAGACCAGCCGCTAGCGGTGCTGCCAACAAGCCAGTGTAAATAAAAATGTACCAAATCCACCAGGCGGCGTGGGTCGGCACAGTGTTAAGCGGTAACGAGTGCAAGGATGTGCCGCCAGGTAACCAGTAGTTTGAATACAAAAAAGCATAGGCTGTGGCTCCAGTCAACGCGGTGGTTAGAAGCGGCCACAGCCATTGGCGCAGGGCCAGGGGCGAGCGGCCTCGCCACTGTAACCACAGTAGGTAGATCCCAAACGCTGGGGCCAGGAGCCCGGCGGTTTGGCGGGTAAAAAACCCTAGCAGGGCCGCGGTACTACCCAGCCAGACCCAGTGTCCCTGTCGGCTTTCGAGGGCGCGCCAATACGCCGCCGCACTGGCAATTGTTAGTGCCAGGGCTGGGATGTCGGTCATAAAGGTGAACGACAAGTTGTAGCTAATTGGGTTAAGCCACACTAGTAAGGCTATGGTGGCGGCTAGTCCGCGCTGGTGTGATAGGCGCCACGTCACGGCGTAAGTCAAGGCAATGGCCGCGGCCATCCATACCAATGTGGTCACGCGCAGCCAGGTAAACGAAAATCCAAATAACTTAACCACGGCCGCACCATACAGTATTGGCCAATACAGTAGCGGTCCTACGTACGAGTTAAATCTAAATTCACCAGTCTCCACCCAGTGTGCGATCATTTCGGTGTGCACCCAATCGTCATTAAGCGCAAATTCACCGCGCGGCGACACGATTAGGAATTGGGCCAGGAATAACAGGCCCAAACTCAATGGCACCCAGTGTCGGCGAAAAAAGTCACGCACATTATTCGGCTTTCCAACGGTTAAGATATTCAATTGCGGCCAAGGCAGCGGTTGCGCCCTGTCCGGCGGCAATAGAAATTTGTTTGAACGGAATATTGGTCACATCGCCGGCGGCAAAAATTCCCGGCACAGTGGTGGCGCAGCGTTGATCCACTACAATTTCTTTGGTGGCGTTTTTGGCCACAACCCCAGCAAAATCACTGTTAGGAATCATGCCAATGTGGACCATTACTCCGTCGGCAGCAATCGTCTGGGTGCTGCCATCAGCAGCCGTGTAGTCTAATCCAGTGACAAAATCAGTACCAGTAATCTGAGTGGTGCTGGCACCATAAATTACTTCAATGTTGGCAGTGGCTTTAACTTTATCAATCAAAATATTTTCGCCCTTTGGAAAGCCACCGTTATTTTCGGGGGTGTTGGCGTATTTGGAAATCAAGTAAACTTTGCTCGCAATGCCAGCCATCATAAGCGCAGACTCAAGGGCCGAATTGCCAGAACCCACGGTAACTGTGGTGCGCTTGCGATACAATGGGCCATCGCAAACGGTGCAGTAGGTTACGCCTTTGCCGCGCAAAGTCTCTTCGCCTGGCACACCGAGTGTGCGGGGGTGAATTCCACTCGCGATAAGAACAGTTTTAGTTTCGTAGATTTTTTCCGTTCCAGTATCATCGGTGGTTTTAACTAAGTGGTAATTTTTTTCAGGCACAATCGCGGTTACGTAACGACCATTTTCAACTTTGGTTTGGTACGACTCGGCGTGTTTGTAAAAATCTTGAGCCAATTGCACCCCGGTGGTATGGATTTGGCCAGGCCAATTATCCACATCGCCAGACAAAGCGACTTCGCCACCAATATCTTTGGTAACAATGACAAAATTCAAATTGCGACGCGCTGCGTAGACAGCGGCCGTGCAACCAGCAGCGGCTGCGCCAATAATGACTAGGTCGTACATATTAAGCAATTAAGGTCTCTAGTTTTTTTAAATTTTCGGCTGGATTACCGTGTGCAAAAATGGCGCTGCCAACACAGGCACAATCAACACCAGCGGATTTGATGGCCAACAGTGTGTCAGCGTTTGCTCCACCATCAACTTGGGTAATCAAATGTGGGTACTGATTTTTGATGGTCACAAATTTTTCCAACATTTCAGACATAAATGACCGTCCTTGTGCACCAGGATGGATGGTCATTATCATTACACCATCTAAATTTTTTGCCTCATCTTGTATCATGCTCACCGGGGTTTCTGGATTCAGAACTGCAAACGCCTCCCAATCTTGGTCATGAATAGTTTGAATTACATCAGACAAACTGTCCCTTGACTCGACATGGAATAAAACACGTTTTACTTGTGGAATGTTTTTCCAACTCTCAATAACCTCGAGTGGATTTTTTACCATCAAGTGTAATTCGCAATCGGTTTTTAAATTATTGCTGACTGACCCAGGGTCGGCCCACGTGGTTTCGGGTACAAATTTTCCGTCGGTAATGTCGATATGGATACAATCAGTTGCGCTTTCGATTGCCTGTGCTTGTTGTAAAAATTCAGTTTCGGATTTTGCTAAAATGGCGGGAATTATTTTCATACTTCATGCTCAGCCACTTTTTGCAGACGGCGGACGTGACGAGCGTCTTCGCTAAACGGTGTTTCGAGCCAACGTTTAACAATCGCCATGGCGTGCTCTTCGCTCGATAAGTTTGCTGCCAAGCATAACACATTGGTGTTATCATCGTGCATCATAGTTTCGGCGGCCATTAAGTTGTAGCCAATACCAGCGCGAATACCAGGGACTTTGTTTGCGGCTATGCAAACACCAACGCCGTTTTTGCAAATCAAAATACCGCGACCGTTTTGAGCCACCTGTTCGGCCAGAGGGAAGGCAAAATCAGGGTAATCATCGCCATCCACGTATTCGTGGGGGCCAAGGTCGGTCACGTCGCGTTCGAGCTCGTTTTGGAGGTAACGGACCAGGCGTTTTTTAAGCTGGTAGCCGCCATGGTCACTGGCAATAAAGAGGGGGCCGATATACATACATTTATTTTAGATATACCCGATTATAGCACGGGGGGTGGATTGGGGACAATTTTGGCTAAGTCTTGACAAAATTACCAGTGGGTGGTATTTTATGGGGCCACTGTGAGGACGGTGGAATGGAGGT
>CAYMID010000013.1:11472-19279 GCA_964390625.1 uncultured Gammaproteobacteria bacterium
TGGGCCGATTAATGGGTTGGAAGTGTCACCGTTCTTTTACCCTTTCTTGCTAATAAGGAGAGCAAGAAAGTGTCACGAGTGTACCCATCACTCGAAGACAAAAATGCATCACCACTGGTGGTGCTTTTTTGTTTAAACAAATCAGACAACGGTGTATACTATAGGCGTATCTTTTTTTGTATGCAATTTGCACCAGCTATTGGGCACAATTCGGGGTGGGTCGAGGTTATTTGCGGCAGTATGTTTAGTGGCAAAAGCGAGGAGCTAATTCGCCGTGTGCGTCGGGCGAATTTTGCGCGCCAACCGTGGCAGGTGTTTAAACCAGCGCTCGATAACCGGTATGATGCGAGTGCGGTGGTGAGTCACAGTGACTTGCGCGTGGATGGCGTGCCCGTAGCAACCCCGGTCGATATTTTGTCTGATCTTAAACCCGAAACGCAAGTGGTGGGGATTGATGAAATTCAATTTTTCCCAATTGAAATTGTGGAGGTTGTGACCGAATTAGCGAGTCGAAAAGTGCGCGTGATTTGCGCGGGCTTGGATTTAGATTTTCGCGGACAGCCATTTGGACCAATGCCACAATTGCTCTCAATTGCCGAATATGTAACTAAATTGGCGGCAGTGTGTGTGCAGTGTGGTGCGCCAGCGCATCGCACGCAGCGACTCAGTACAAATACTGAATTAGTCGTTGTGGGCGCGACCGATAGTTACGAAGCGCGGTGTCGCAATTGTCATACAATTCCAGCATAAATTTTCAAACAAAAAATCCCGTGGAAACGGGATTTTTTTCACCCTTAATTTTCATCGAGATAAAAACTAAGGGGGATGGGTGACGGTGGGTTGTTTTGTCACCCTGTGGAAAGAGCGTTGGGGGCGGGGTTTGAAGTCGACTATCAGCCATCATGACCGAAGTTGACCTCAAGTGAGGGTGCGCCGGTTGGCGAGGTTGTGGCTTTCTTGTTTGCCTGACTTCGTAGGATTGCCGGGGCATCGAAGATGGCGTTGGCCATCTCGCGCCGATCTGAGGGAAGTCCCTCGATGACAATGCTGCGCGCCAACTCGAGTGGCAGCATCTGCATGGCAAACAGGATGACAGCGCGGATTTCGGCAGCGGATTTTTGTCTCAATTCCTCACTTATGCCGTGGCGAAGTCGATGGTCCAAGACCGCGACATAAGCACCGATGGCATATTGTGAAGTCCTGTCACGGGGGTCGAACTCCCGAACGACATGCGCACCAAGTAGCAATTCCCGCTTGTCTGACGGGATGTCACTCTCGGTGAGGTAATCCGCAGACGTCAGAACCAGGTAGGGAATGCGTTGCTGCACACAAACCGCGGCGCTGTCAGTGCCGCGTCGACAGAGCTGCAGGAAGTTGTTGATGCGTTGACTGTACCTCCATTCTTTGACCTTGGCCGGCTGCCTGTCTTCCTCCACCCTCTTGGGTCCGCGCAGAAGCTTGACCACGAGCCGGAAGACGAAGTAGATGACCAGCGCGGCGGCTCCGATCACCAGCCACTCGTAGAAATTGAACCCTTTCACGTACTTGAGCATGGCTCACCTCCTATGCAAAAATTATCATAAATAAGCCATTTTGTCAATGTTTTGGTCGCCAAAGTTAGCCTTTTTCGCTTTACTTGACTTTTGCCCAGAGTGCGCTACAATTAGCTTAATTAACATTAAAGCGCCACACCCGCCATCAACGGGGATTCGTCAGAAGCGCTAGAGGCAGAACACTCGCCAGAGTTAGTAGACCCTCTCGGGTAAGCCCGTAATCGCTGCAATTAAGGCCTCACGGCATTGTTGAGATGGTACCGCCCGCGAGGGCTCTCAACCACCACCTGGTGGTTTTTTTATTGTCTATGTACAACGCCAACCAACACGAACAAGAAATTCTGGAATTGTGGGAGCGCACCGATGCCTTCCGCAAATCAATTGACCAGCGTTCGGACAACAAACCGTATGTTTTTTACGATGGTCCGCCATTTGCCACTGGCTTGCCTCACTATGGGCATTTGGTTGGTTCAATTATGAAGGACGCCGTGCCACGCTACTGGACCATGCGTGGCTACCGTGTAGAGCGCGTGTGGGGTTGGGACTGTCATGGCCTTCCCATCGAGAATATCGTGGAAAAAGAAATGGGCACCAAAACCAAAAAAGAAATCGAAGCCATGGGTGTGGCCGAATTTAACGAACGCTGCCGCAGCAAAGTGCTTGGTTATGTGGCTGATTGGAAAAAAATTGTGCGTCGCTTGGGTCGGTGGGTGGATATGGACAATGCCTATGTGACCATGAGCCGTGATTACATGGAATCAGTCTGGTGGGTGTTTAAACAATTATGGGACAAGGGTTTGATTTACGAGGACTATCGCTCCATGCACATTTGCCCACGGTGCGAGACGACTTTGTCGCAGCAAGAGGTGAGTGAAGGGTACAAAGACGTAAAGGATATTTCCGTGTACGTGAAGTTTAAGGTCAAGGAAAATGCAGTTTCCAAAAAATTAAATTTACCAGCCAACACTTCCATCCTTGCCTGGACCACTACACCGTGGACATTGCCCGGGAATGTGGCACTTGCAGTTGGTGAGGAAGTTGAGTATGTGATTCTGAAAGATTTAGGTGAAGAGCCTTTAACGAACGATGAAAAGGATTCTGACGAAATAAAACAGTATGTTCTGCGGGAGAATACAAGGATATACGGTGGCATTAAAGAAAATTTAGACAGAGGGGATGTATTTATTGTTGCTAAGTACATAGCTCTTAGATTGTTTGAAAATAAAAAGTACGAGATCGTTAATGCTGTAAAAGGCGCGGATTTATTGGGTTTAGAATACGAACCATTGTTCCCATATTACCAAAACACTCCTAATGCATTCCGCGTAGTGGCTGGGGATTTTGTGACCACTGACACTGGTACAGGTGTAGTGCACATTGCACCTGCTTTTGGTGACGATGACTTTAAGGTCGGCAAGCGTGAGCAAATTCCATTGGTGCAGCACGTGGGCATGGATGGTCGTATGAAGCCGGAAACCGCTGAATTTGCAGGCTTGGAAGTGAAACCAAAATCTGATGATGACAAAGTGCGGCTCGGTACCGACATTGCGGTTTTGAAATATTTGCAAGAAAATCATTTGTTTTTCAAAAAAGAAAATTTGGTACACTCGTACCCACATTGTTGGCGTTGCGACACCCCATTGTTGAATTACGCGACTTCGTCGTGGTTTGTAAAAGTAACCGGTGTCAAAGATGAGGCGATTAAACAAGCTGAAAAAATTAATTGGTCACCAGCGCATATTAAAGAAGGACGCTTTGGCCAATGGTTAGGCGAGGCGCGTGACTGGTCAATTTCGCGTCAACGTTTTTGGGCAAGTGTAATGCCAGTGTGGCACTGTGCGGATTGTAAAAAGTATCGAGTGTTTGGCTCGGCCGCGGAATTGGAAGAGGCGAGTGGGCAAACTATTACAGATTTGCACAAACACATCGTTGACCAAGTGACTGCACCTTGTGTCTGCGGCGCTACCATGAAGCGCATTCCGGATGTGCTCGACACGTGGTTTGATTCGGGCTCCATGCCATACGCGCAAATGCATTATCCGTTCGAGAATAAGGCCAAATTCGAGGCCGCGTTCCCAGCGCAATTTATTGCCGAAGGTCAGGACCAAACACGCGCGTGGTTTTATTATTTGCATGTACTGGCGACTGCGCTCAAGGGCACGCCAGCATTCCAAAATGTAATTGTGAACGGAATTGTGCTCGCCGAGGATGGTAAAAAAATGAGTAAAAAATTACAGAACTATCCTGACCCAACTATTTTGCTCGAGAAATACGGGGCCGATGCCTTGCGCTATTATTTGATTTCATCGCCGGTCGTGCACGCCGAAGATTTGAATTTTAGTGAAGCGGGTGTGCGCGAATCATACGGCAAGGTGGTCAACACCCTGTGGAATGTGGTGGAATTTTACAAGTTGTTTGCCGAACAAACACCAGTCGCCGTGAACTCAACCAATGTGCTTGACCGTTGGATTGTGGCCAAATTACAAGGTTTGATCCAATCAGTGCAGCGCGAAATGGAGGCGTATAATTTAGCCGAAGCAGCACGCCCAATTGTGGAATTTATCGACGAATTATCCACGTGGTATGTGCGTCGTTCGCGCGATCGGTTCAAGGGTGAGGATGCGGCCGACAAGGCGGCCGCCTTGGCTACGCTGCGCGAAGTATTGTTAACACTCAGTCAAGTCATGGCGCCATTCACTCCATTTATTGCCGAGAAAGTGTATCAAGAATTGGGTGGGGAATTGGAGAGTGTGCATTTGACTATGTGGCCAGAAGCCAAAACTGTTGATCAAGCAGTGCTTGATCAAATGCAATTTGCGCGCGTGATTGTGGAAATGGGCTTGGCTTTACGCGCCGAAAGTGGGATTAAAATTCGTCAGGTACTGGGCGAGTTGCGAGTCGAGGGTGCGCCTGTGGCCGCCGAAATGCAGGCGATTATTACCGACGAGTTAAATGTCAAAACAATTTCAGTGGGAGAAATGGACCCTGCGTTTGTGACCAAAACTGATGGTGGTCTGACTGTTGGCCTTAACACTACTATCACCGAGGCTTTGCAAAAAGAAGGTTTGGCCCGCGAATTTATTCGCACGATCAACCAAATGCGCAAAGAGGCCGGGCTTAGTATCAATGATATGGTTACGGTTACTTACGCGACTGACGATGCTCTGCTAGCAGCAGCGGTACAAGAAAATGCCGTAGCAATTCAAAAGGCCGTGCTGGCCAAAGCCTTGCAGTCTGGCGAACCACAAGGAACCGAAACCAAGGTGGATGGGCGCGCGATCCGTTTGGCCTTACACTAAATTTAGTCTACCAAAAAACGAGGCCTAGGCCTCGTTTTAGGTTACACGAATTTGCTTGAGGATAAAGTTAACGTGCCGGTCATAATCCTCGGTTGCGGTCAGGTTGTACCAGGTGACACCGTGTTTGGCCAAGAGCGCGTGAATTCGCTCGTCAATATCATCGCGAAATTGTGGATCGAGTGAACGCTGGTTGTCGTCCTCGGGTGAGAGGTCGAGTTTGGCGGTTTTAAAAACAGCATCGTACGAGCGCATATGGGCCGCCGCCTTTTTCTCCCACGGTTTCAGATAATCGTATTCACCTAATTTCTCGGCAATGCGCGAAAAATAGGCAAAATTATCAAGGGTTGAACGGTCGCAAATCAGGATGCGTTCGGAGTGGTTAACTGCGCCCTCTTCGCGAATTTGGGTTTCTTGAATCCAGGCCTGGGCTGCCAGGGTGGTGTCTTCGTTAATCGGAAAAGGGCAGAGACGGGCAAATTCTGGTAGTACCACCGTGCGGTGACCAAGTTCGTTTAAACGCTCAATCAAGCGTTTAATAAGGGTGGTTTTGCCGGTCGAGTGCGTGCCAATGATGGCAATTTTCATACACCAAAAGGGAAGGCCAAGTTTGTCCGGGCACAGTATAACACAAGGAGGGGAAATTACAAAAAAACGGCTTTATCGCCGTTTATTCGTTAATAAATTCGTGTTGTGGAGTTTTGGCAAAACGCCAATGCTCTTTCCAACCATAGCTGCGGGTAAAGGCGTCCAGGGTGTGGCAACCTGTGGCAATCGCGGCTGTTACATTGTGGGCGTGCACAAATGTGGCCAAGTCCCGCAGATTATCGTGTTCAACGTCTGGATTGGTCCCAAGGTTAAAGTATTCGTAAACACCACGGTAGACCAAAGCAAATGAAGCTGCTACAGGCTCATTGCCGCGCAAAAAACCGTACAGATGTACAGGCCAGCCACACTTGGTCAAATCTTTAAAAATTTCCACCAAGTGCGCGCGCACCACAAAGGCCGAGTGATCAGTAAACTGCAGCTTATTAAACGTCATCATAATATCCATATCGCTTGGCTCATCGTGCCGCACTGTGATTTGCTCACGTTCAACTTTGCGCAATTTGCGACGGAATTTACCACGATCGTCTGCATCGTGAAATTTTGCCAGATAATCTTCGAAGGTCTGTAGCCCACCAAGTGGCAGGGTAAATTTATCAGCTTCAATTGGTAGGCCAGTTACAAACGGTGTATCACCAATAATGGAATACAGTTTGGCTGGTTTAGGTACGCGGGCAAAAAATTCTGGCACTAATGATTCGTAACCAGGCACAAGCAAAACCTGGTTATCTTCCATATAACTTCCGCCAAAAAATTCCCAATACCCCTTATCCGTATTGTGCTGCAACAGGAGTAGACCAACGGGTGCACCGGCATCCTCGGCAATAATCGCCACAATCGGATAGTTAAAGTATCGGTAAAAAATATGACGGAATTGCCAGTCACCATAAATTGTGTGGGGGCGACTAAGCTGTTCCCAGATGATTTGGGCTTCGTGTATGTCTGTACTAGTTCTAAAAATGGCGGTCATATTTAGATATTTCCCGAAAGGGTATTGGGTGTTTTTTTGTAACGCGATACAGCCAGGGCAATAATTTCTTCAAGCACATCACCGTGATCCATTCCCATTAGTTTGGCGGCACGTACCAGTGGTGATAATTTACCCAAACTAGGGTTGGAATTTAGCTCCAATACATATGGGTTACCATCTTTGCCTACCCGCAATTCGACCCGACCAAAGTCACGGCACTTCATTACTTTGTACGTGTCAATCGCAATTTCCGAAATCAAAGCCTCTAGTTTTGGATTTATATTTTTGAGTGGCTTGCTAGAGAAGTTGGCTGCGTTTGGCTTGCCAGACTTCAAGGACTCAGTGCAAATTTGCCATTCGCCTTTTTTAACCTTAAAGTCAGCTTTGGCCAGAGGTAAAACTTTCAAGTCATTATAGTCACTACCCAAAATTGACACGCTGTATTCGTCACCCTCGATGTATTCTTCAACCAAAGCAGAGTGGCCGAGTTTTTCGATCACGTGTACAAGCTGTTTGTGGAGTTCTTTTTTGTTGCGAACCACTGACGCGTTAGAAATTCCAAATGAATGGTCAGTGTCAGCGGGCTTAACAATCAGCGGATATTCCAACTCTTCGCTAATAGAATCGTGAGTGGTGTACGCATAATCCCAGGCCGGAGTCGGAATGTCGTGATAGGTGAACAGTTTTTTAGTGCGGATTTTGTCACGGGCCAAGGCAATGTTTAGTGAGCTGGAGCCAGTAAATGGAATGTTCATCGCTTCGAGCAAAGCCGCTGCCTGTGGCTTAAGCATTTCGTTGTTATTAATGCCGTGGGCCACGTTTAGCATCAAATCAATATTCTTGGAACGCAATTTCGATAAAGTTCGTTCTGGATTGTTAAAGTCAAACACGGTGGTGCGGTATCCACGAGCCTGTAGTTCTTTTTCAATATCATTCACCACGGCTACGTGATTGCTTGGAGCTGGTTCGGCCGAGATGTTAGCCGCAATCCCAATCCGCAGATTGCGTTGGTCTTTTAGCGAAATAGTGCGCATGCGCTCGATTTTCGCAGTTTGCAACAAACGATTCTTTTTAAACACTGCGGCTGATAAACTATCTTTACGACTGGTTTTACCAAGCGCAGATTCTTCGTCAAAGGCCACGATTTTGTAATTAACAAAAGTCAGGGCCTCGTGCAAATTGTCCTGCGCGTCAAGCAAGTTTTCGCCATCAACCAACACCCAACCCAAACTATCGTACCCTTCGGGTGGGCGCAAAACTGGGTCACCAATTTCTTTGTCTAGGCGAATTCCCAGTAGATAATCTTTTTTATTTAGTTCTTCGTCAATGTCCAATTCAACTAGGATACCAGAAGAGGCTGGCTGCAAATCCCAACCCACTAC
>CAYMID010000013.1:19379-21207 GCA_964390625.1 uncultured Gammaproteobacteria bacterium
CCAGAGTCAACAAAAAAGCGGTCGCGACTTTTGTTAAAGTTATCCGAAATTGAATCAAATTTAATTTTGCCGTTCTGGAGCAACAGGTCAATGTCAACTTCGTCACCGTCAAAATATTCTTCAACCAAAAATTCCAGATTTTGCCATTCAGGCGCCAACCAGTACGATTTAATGTTTTGCTTAACGTAGTCAAACGTGTCTTCGAATTCGCGGCGGTTGTTAACGCGCACCACAAACGCACTCGTGGCCCCGTAAATCGGCTTAATAACCATGGGGTACGATAGTTTTTTCTCAATCGCTGGAATATCTTTTTTGTGGTGGATCAGGTGGTGACGAGGGGAGCGGATGCCATTTTCAGCACAAAATGCTCGGAAGGTGTATTTATTTTTGGTTTTACTGGCAATGTCGTACGGAATACCAATAAACCCAAAGGTATCGGTAATTTTGGAGGTCAAAAGTACGGCCTCGTCCCAAAAGGTGACTGCACCCTCGATTTTAACGCGGGGGTGCTTGGCCATAAAGTCTTTAATGGCCACAATACTTTCCTGCTCGTTATTAAGGTCGGCCGTAATCCAATGGTCAACGTACTGATCGGCCGTGGCAATTCGTTCGCGGTTTAAACAGACTACGGTTAAGCCCATTTTCTTTTTTAGACGCTGTAAAATAAAACGCTTACTTTCGCTACCAGCGTGGACCAAAAGGATAGTTTTGCCTTTTACTGAAGGGGCCATATTTTGGCTTATTTTAGCAAAAATAAAAAAAGCTATCTGAAAATAGCTCTTAATGATTGATTAAGTTTGTTGGGTTAACGTTAGTGGCACCGTCCGAGTCGTCGGAATCATTCATATTAACTCGAAAATTATATCAGATAAGTTTATAATTGTCAATCAGCTTTCTTTACATAGGCTCTATTTTTGGGTATATTTATGAGGCTAACTACCGTTTTTAACGTAGAATGTGTTTGTAAAATTATGCTAAATGTTAAACAAATTTTTGAAATTGGTTTAAAAATGGGGGTGGCGGCAGATCCACGTGGAGAGAAGGGGGTTAAAAAGTACC
This sequence comes from uncultured Gammaproteobacteria bacterium, assembly GCA_964390625.1. GTDB lineage: Bacteria > Patescibacteriota > Patescibacteriia > Magasanikbacterales > UBA922 > 2-12-FULL-41-16. The sequence continues at coordinate 20,439 of CAYMID010000013.1, forward strand.
TGGCCCAGCTTAATAGTGATTTCCAAGAATTGCCAAAGGCGGCCCAGGCTGGTTTTGATCAGGATCGTCTGACTAATCCCTATGTGGACAGTGCGATTTTGTTTGATAATGGCCTAAAAAATGTCCGTCGGGTGATGGCGGGGATTGATATTACCGAACCCGAAGTTTTGGCTGCGCGCATGTTGGCTGACCAGGGCAAGCCAGTCGATTTACTAATTGCCCACCATCCAATTGGCAAGGCACGTGCGATGTTGCACGAAGTTATGGACATGGCTGTGGATGTGTTCACCAGTTATGGGGTGCCCGTGCATTTGGCCGAGAAGATGACCGAGGACCGAGTGCGCGAGGTTGGACGTTGGGTACACGCGGTGAATCACTACAAACCAGTGGACTTGGCCCGCCTTTTGGACGTTAACTTTATCACCACACACACCATTACCGATAACTTGGTCGATGAATTTTTGCGCGAATACTTGGATCAAAAAAATCCCGAACGCATTAAGGATTTGCTCGACGTACTGCACGAATTGCCTGAATACCAACAGGCTCGGGCCATGGGTTTTGGACCAAAGATTTTTTCGGGCGCACCTAAGCATCGGGTTGGCAAAATTTTGTTAGAAATGACTGGTGGTACCACTCCATCTAACAAAGTGTACGACGAATTATCACGTTCGGGCATTAGTACTTTGGTAAGCATGCACATGCCTGACCCAGTTTTGGAAAAAATCAACCAGAACCTTATGAACGTGGTGATTGCGGGACACATGGC
>CAYMID010000014.1:0-1354 GCA_964390625.1 uncultured Gammaproteobacteria bacterium
GCTCGCTCTTTGGCTTGGTCTGTGAATACTTACTACTATTACATCGGCGGTGGCTACCATGGTTTTACTGGTTTGGGTGCGGAAAAAATCATGAGTTGGCTTAAACGACTTCATTTTGGTTCTGCTTTGGGGATTGAAATTCCGGGCGAACTCAATGGTTTTGTGCCATCACGTGAATGGAAAAAAGAACGCACCAATGAACCATGGTACATTGGTGACACGTACAATTTGTCGATTGGCCAGGGTGATTTGTTAGTTACGCCACTACAAATTGCGTCATTAACTAGTGTCATGGCCAATTGGGGTACAGTGTACGCACCACGCCTCGCCGAAGCTTATCTTGATCCCGAGACTGGCGCGCGGACCGAACTAGCTCCAGTGGTTATTCAAAAAAATATTCTTGACTACGCAGTGCTAGATCCAATCCGGACTGGCATGCGCGAATGTGTGGTGTACGGGTCGTGTCGCCAACTAAATACACTACCAATCGAAGTCGCTGGAAAAACGGGGACAGCCCAGTGGAATGCCAATAAACCTAACCACGCCTGGTTTACTTCGTTTGCGCCTTATAATAATCCAGAAATTGCCCTGACCATCCTGATCGAAGAGGGCGAGGAGGGGAGTCGCACGGCCGTACCAGTGGCAGCTGATTTTTACCGTTGGTGGGCCCAATATCGGTCCACTGGTAAGCCATAAAATCGCTTGGTTTAGCCCAGTCTTGACCATTTTCCACTCTCTGCTATACTAGGTCTATCCGTCCTTTGACGGATATTTTCTTGATATTGATATGACCGACCTGACTCAATACGTTTCGGCCGAAAAATTAGCTGACTTAAAAGCCGAACTCAAATCACTCCGCGAAGTAAAAATCCCAACGACTGCACAACGCATTGACGAAGCTCGCCAAATGGGCGACCTTTCGGAAAACGCCGAATACCACGCGGCGCGCGAAGAAATGGCCTGGGCCCAAAGCCGGGCCAAAGAACTCGAGGGAATCATTGATAATGCCCAGGTAATCAGCGCGGGCAGCAAGCGCTCGGGTGTTCAAATCGGTTCAACAATCATTGTCGAGGTTAAAGGCAAAGAGCGAACATACACGATTGTCGGCGCCCAAGAAGCTGACCCAGCCGCTGGTCGCATTTCCAACGAGTCACCACTTGGTCAAGCCTTTATGGGCAAAGACAAGGGCGACAAAGTAGAAGTCCAGGTTCCAGCCGGTATGCAAACATACACCATTATTGCTATCAAATAATTATATGGCCGAAGTCAATATTAACGATGAGTTTTCTGTCCGCCTCAATAAATTGCGCGAGTTAGAAACAGCCGGTCACTCTGGGTACCCAGCGCACAGTGA
>CAYMID010000014.1:1454-2518 GCA_964390625.1 uncultured Gammaproteobacteria bacterium
AAGTCATTATTACCATTACCAGAAAAATGGCATGGGCTAAGTGATGTGGAAACGCGCTACCGCCAGCGCTATTTGGATTTAATTGCCAATCCCGAATCAATGCGGATTGCGCTCATGCGCAGCAATTTGGTCAAAGCCCTGCGTAATTATTTTGATGCGCTTGGGTTTTACGAAGTCGAGACACCAGTGTTGCAGACTCTGTACGGCGGCGCGCTCGCCAAACCATTTGTGACGCACCACAATGCACTCGATATTCCCTTGTATTTACGCATTGCGCCAGAACTGTATTTAAAACGTTTGATTGTCGGTGGTTTTGAAAAAGTCTACGAAATTGCCAAGTGCTTCCGCAACGAGGGGATTGACCACAATCACAATCCCGAATTTACCCAAATCGAATTTTATTGGGCCTATGCTGACTACCAAATGCTCATGGATTTGATGGAGGATTTAATGCCTAAATTAATCACCGCCGCTGGTTTGCCTCTTAAATTTGCAACCAATGGGCAAGAGGTTGATTTTACTCCGCCCTACGCCCGCGTTTCCATGCGTGATTTAATTAAGCAATACGCCAAAATCGACATCGAAGATTATCCAGACAAAGCTAGTCTGCTCAAAAAGGCTCTAGAAATGGGGGTCGAAGTAGATGAAACCCTAGATCGTGGCACCCTGGTGGACGAAGTGTACAAAAAATTTGCCCGTCCATATATTATCAACCCAATTTTTGTTATTGATCACCCAGTTGAATTGTCACCGCTCGCCAAGCGCAAACCAGACGCGCCAAATTATGTCGAACGGTTCCAATTGTTGTGTGTGGGTGGTAATGAGCTCTGCAATGCCTTCACCGAGCTCAATGACCCAATTGACCAAGAGGCACGCTTCAAAGAGCAAGTCGAAAATCGCGAAGCTGGTAACGAAGAGAGTATGCCGTACGACGAAGATTTCGTCACCGCGCTCAAACATGGTATGCCACCAACTGGCGGTTTGGGTATGGGCATTGATCGTCTCATCAAATTGTTGGCTGATGCGCAAAATCTAAAAGAAGTCATTTTGTTCCCAACGCTTAA
>CAYMID010000014.1:2618-4482 GCA_964390625.1 uncultured Gammaproteobacteria bacterium
CACATTGCATTTTTTAAACAAGGCCGCAAATTGGGCGACAAGCTGATTGTGGTGGTGGCGCGCGATGTAAATGTTAAAAAAACTAAAGGGCAATTGCCGTTGCATACAGAAAAGGAGCGCGTGGAGCTGCTTAAGCATCTTGATTTAATTGATCAAGCTGTACTCGGTGACCCGCACGATGTGTATCGAATTATCAAAAAAATAAAACCTGATGTGATTGGCCTGGGGTATGACCAAGTGGCGTTTACGGATGCTTTGCAGGCTAAATTGCGCGAATTTAAATTAGCCACCAAGATTGTACGCCTCAAGTCGTATCAAGCCGAGACAAAAAAAAGTTCAAAACTTAAAGCTCACTTACTGCAGACCATATGATCAAGCGCGAACTCCTTATTGCCACGACTAATGCGGGTAAAGTCAAGGAAATCATGGCTTTTTTGGAGCACGCGCCGTTTACGTTTTTGACGCTGAGTGATTTGCACGAGCAAATTCCAGCGCCAACAGAAGATGCAGGGACAATTTTGGGCAATGCGATTTTGAAAGCTGAATATTATGCGCAAAAAAGTGGCCACTTAACTTTGGCCGATGATGCCGGCTTGTTTATTGATGCGTTGCGAGGCTGGCCTGGTGTTGATACGGCTTTAATTGCTGGTACGACCGAAGCTAGAATTGCGCTCGTGCTCGAGAAGATGAAGGATGTGCCAACCACCGAACGCACAGCGTCATTCAGAGCTGTGCTTGCGCTTTGTGACCCCGAGAATCAATCACTATTTACGGCGTTTGGCATTACCGAAGGTTCGATCCTCACTGAACAAGTTAAAACCGAACACGGTTTTGGTTATGACCCAATTTTCCTGGTGTCTGCCCTCCACAAAACATACGCCGAAATGACGGCAACGGAAAAAAACGCCGTCAGCCATCGGGGCAAAGCACTCAGTCGCATCAAATATCATTTGCAAAACACCTACGTGCCCAAACACATTGTGGTACCGTGCGGCCTCATTATTAAAGACGGAAAAATCCTGATGAATCGCCGCAACGATCCACATCGTCCCGAATTTCATGGCACCTGGGAATTTCCGGGCGGCAAAGTTGAGTTTGGCGAACAAATGCACGACAACATGAAACGCGAGATCCGCGAAGAAGTTGGCTACGACGTGGAAATCGTACATTTGCTCCAGCATATTCGTGTCGAAAGCCAAGAAACTCGCACGTATGCGTATCAAGTTTTTTTAGTACCCTATGTTTGCCGCATCACTGGGGGCGAACTCAAACCAAGTGACGAAGAGGTAATGGAAACCGCTTGGTTTGATCTCGATGATGTTTTAAACCAACCGTTGCTTGGCGACAATGACCAAATGTACCTCGCTTTTTTACCCGAGCTTAAGGAAGTGGTGTCCAAACATATGTTATAAGTATGCGCCCTGCACTCACAAAAATTTTCCGCGGATTTTGGTTCGCACTAGTAACTATCCTGGCTGTGTATGGTGTTTATTTGTTTAGTGGCCTATTCATGGTGATCCTGCTCGCAGCCACTGCCCCAATTACCATGGCTTGGGAGAGTTTAGCGCTTGATTACAGTGTGTGGATTGCGAGCGCGCTGGTAACCGTGGTCCCATTTGTCCAGACCGTGTTTACCCACGCTGATTCACGCCTGATAGTTGCGCGTCGGGCCACCCCGATTTTGCTCTCTTTTGTAATCGGGGGCTCAGTCCTGATTATGGGGGCACTTCTGTTGCGCTGGCCGCTATGGTTGTCTCCGGCTGTACCCGTTGTCACAACCCTAGTAATTGTGGTAGGGTTTTACTGGTATGCCCGAAAAATTAAACTTTTGCTATTAAAATAATTGTATGCTCGACATTAAATA
>CAYMID010000014.1:4582-19988 GCA_964390625.1 uncultured Gammaproteobacteria bacterium
GAACTCATGATGCAGGTGCCAAACCTGACACACTCCGAGTCACCAGTGGGTGGGGAAGAGGATTTTCGCGTCGTGTACCAAAAAGACATGGCACCATTTGCGTTTGCACCAAAGGACCACGAAGAATTGCTTTTAAATTTAAACATGATTGATTTTGAGCGTGGTGCCAAAGTTGCGGCCGCGAAGTTTTATTTTGCCAAAAATGATTTGGTGCGTTTGAACCAAGCTTTAATTAATTATGGTTTGGATGTGGTGACTAGTCACGGCTTTGAAATTTTGGAAACACCAGACATGGCCCGCAACACTATTTTGCAGGGGACTGGCTTTAATCCACGTGGTAACGAAACCCAAATTTATTCAGTCGAAAACACTGACCTTAGTTTAATTGGGACAGCCGAAATTACGGTTGGCGGTTACCATGCCGATGAAATTTTGGATTTGAGTAATGGTCCCAAAAAATACGTGGCATTGTCGCACTGCTTCCGCACCGAAGCTGGCGCCTATGGTCGTACCAGCAAGGGGTTGTACCGCGTGCATCAATTTACCAAACTCGAAATGTTTGTGTACTGCAAACCAGAAGACAGCGAGGCCATGCACCAAGAGTTGTTGGGGATTGAGCGCGAAATTTGCGATGGTTTGGGTCTGTCGTACCGTGTCATTGATATTGCAAGCGCTGATCTTGGTGGCCCAGCCTACCGCAAATTTGATATCGAAGCCTTTATGACCATGAAGAGCAGCGAGGGGACCCAGGGTGATTTTGGCGAAGTTACCAGCACCAGTAACTGCACCGATTATCAAGCACGTCGCCTCAACATTCGTTACCGCAAGGACGACGGTACGACTGAATTTGTACACACGTTGAATGGGACTGCAGTGGTGTTGTCGCGCTTCCCAATTGCGATTATTGAACAATATCAAAATGCTGATGGTACGATTCGCGTACCCGAGGCTTTGCAAAAATATTTAGGCAAAAGTGTTATCGCATAATATGAAACCAATCCTCATCATTGTGCCAGGATGGGGAGGAACCCGCGTCACGTGGGCCGATTTTATAGCCCGCGCGGCCGCACATTACGATGTGCATTGTATCGAAATGCCGTGTTTTGGTGAGGAACCCTGTCCAACCACAGTGTGGGGAGTAGAGGAGTATGCTGAATTTCTCAAAGACAAGATTCAAACGATAAAAGATCGTGCCAATGGGGCGCCAATGTATGTGCTCGCTCATTCGTTTGGTGGGCAAATCGCGGTAAAAATGCTTAGTAAGGACCCTATGTTTGTAAAAGGCCTTTTACTCAGCGGTCCGGCTATTTTTCGCCGACAGTGGACCCTTAAAAATCTGCTCTTTTTACCTTTAGCAAAACTTGGTACAATACTATTCAGTTTGCCTGGTTTACGGGCCCTTCAGACACCGGCCCGTCGGGTTTTGTACAAATTAGCCGCATCACCTGACTATAATCAGACCAAGGGCGTACAACGACGTATCTTTCAAAAAGTTACCCGGCAAGACGTGGCCCATTTGTTACCAGCCTTAGACCTTCCGACTGTTTTGGTAGCCGGTAGTCGCGATCGCTATGTGCGGGCTCGCGACACCAAGCGCGCGGGGTTGCATATTCCCAAGGCGCGTTTTGTCCTTGTGCGTGGCGGGCGACACGGCCTACACCACACTCATCCCGAAGTTTTGCTAGACCAGCTTAAGACTTTACTGCCATGATGTTTAACGGCCCCTTATCACTGCCATTACACCTTGTGATTATTGCACTGTGGGGATTAAGTGCGTTGTTTGATTACCTGGATTTTGCCAGCATTCTGCAATTAAAAGAGTATCGCCTGGACCGCTTGCGTGATTTTTGGCGTAGTGAGCAGGGCCAACAATATGTTCGCCGGTATCACTTATTATGGCGTACTATCTTGTGTACGGTGTTGTTGTTTTGGCCTATCAACCAAAATATTCTCATTCGTTACACCTTGTTGATCGTATTTACCGTAGACGCAGTTCGTCTTGCGCTTACTTTGGCAAAACACAAATTGCGTCGACCCAAGCTAACCGTTAAGGCGGTATCAATCATTGCTGCGGCTTTTTTGCTCGAAGTTGGTCTAGCTGTTTACGAACACAGCTGGGACGCAGTCTTTGGATTAATTATCATGCGTCCCTTTGCGATTGCGTTAGTGACCTTTTTGTTTAACCGAATTACAGAACAACTCAAAAATTGGTATATTTACCGCGCTACCCAAAAAATTGCTAAACACACCAATCTGACAGTGATCGGTATTACTGGCAGTTACGGCAAATCAACTGTCAAAGAATATGCAAGTCATATTTTGGGTAAAAAATTCCGTGTTCTGAAAACCCCAGGAAATATTAACACTGACATTGGTGTGGCCTTATTTTTGCTGCGCCAAAATTTGAATGAAGCCGACGTATTGGTGGTTGAGATGGGGGCATATAAAATCGGGGAGATTGATAAAATTTGCCAAATGGTTAAACCCAAAATTGCCATCCTTACGGCCATTATTGAGCAGCATCTTATCTTATTTGGCTCACTCAAAAATGTCCAAACCGCCAAGTACGAATTATTACGCGCTGTGCCAGCTGATGGTTTAGTAATTACTAATGCAGACAATCCTTATTGCGTAGAATATTTAGACGAATTAACCTGCCAAAATCAACAGACATTTGGCGAAGAACCAGATAATCACCCAACATTGTTAATTGAAGAATCTTCGTACCGCAATGGTTACGCAAGTGGACGTTTTACCTACCAACATAACTCGTGGCATTTGACTGCTCCAGTAATTGGAGTGCATCAAATAAATAACTTGGCTCCGGTGACGATTTTAGCAAGTCATCTGGGTATGAGCCAAGAAGAAATTACCGTGGCCTGTGCTACTCTTCCAACAGGTGATCATGGAATGCGTATTTTTTCATTTGGACAGGCAACAATTATTGATGATTCCTATAATTCAAATCCAACAGGTTTCGCAGCTGCTCTCGAAGTTCTCGGCTCATATCCATCAACACAATCACGCATCGTAATTACTCGTGGAATGATGGAATTAGGTGATCGCCATGATGAGCTGCACGAAACTGTGGCCGAAGAAATTGCATTTTACGCTGATACGCTGGTAATTATCACTCCTGATGCGTCCGCACCACTTAAACGCGGGGTGCAGCGTTTGCATGACAAGTACCACTTGGCGGTCGAAGAAATATACGACCAAACCGCCTTGCGCAATTATTTGTTGGGTCTCAAAGAAACTAGTAGCGTGATTCTGTTGGAAAATCGCATTCCAGAATCAGTGCGGTCTTTATTTTCGTCACGCTAATTATGCGGACCATTTTTACCGGGTATGCACCGGCCGAAGGTAGTGCCCACGTGCACCAAGCTTTACGGCAATTACTACCATGGCACTGGTGGTCTTGGCGTTCTGATCGGGGGAGCAGAAAAGTTGAAGCCTGGCTTAAGGCTTATTTTAATAATGCGAATGCCATTACTGTTGATAGCGGGCGCGCAGCGTTACAGCTAATCCTCGAGGCGCTAAAGCTCAAAAATGGGGACGAGGTGTTGGTCCAAGCCTATACTTGTTTGGTAGTGGTTAATGCTATTCGCTGGGCTGGTGGTACGCCGGTTTTTGTGGACATTACATCAGATTTTACGATGGACCCAGCGGTGGCTGCGGCCAAAGTGACGTCACGCACCCGTGCTTTGATTATTCAACATACCTTTGGTTTGGCTGCAGATAACAACGCTCTTCAAGCTGTGGCCGCTAAACATAAATTATTTACAATCGAGGATTGTGCACACGCGCTCGGTGTCCGTACAACTTCCGGTGAATTGTTGGGCACGCAAAGTGATGCGGCGATCCTTAGTTTCGGTAGTGACAAAGTAATTTCGGCCAGTCGCGGTGGAGCGGTGATTACACGTCACAAACACATTGCTAAAGCAATTACTAAACGTGTTAATGCCTTGCCTGTAATGCCGATTTCATACTTGTTACCGCATCTTTTGCGCGTCGTGTGGTTTGCAATTGGAAAATCCACCTATCATTTGGGAATTGGCAAATGGTTTATGGCAGTTATGGCTAAACTGGGCCTGTCGAGTCGCATGATTTATCCTAACGAAAAAAAAGGCCTCTCCATGAAGCCGTTTCCTGCTAAATGGCCAAATGCCTTGGCTGCCCTAGTGTGGCCCCAATTGCAGGCTTTGGACCGTGTTCAGGCACGGCGTCTGGTACAAACCAAGCGGTATGTGGCCGAAATTACTAACCCGGCCTTGCAGATTGTGCCTAAAGCTGCCCACTACCCACTGGTTCGTTTTCCAGCATTGGTTTCGGATCCAAAAGCTTGGCATAACGCAGCTGCGGCTGCAGGAATTATGCTCGGTGATTGGTATAGTACGGTTGTCGCTCCGTATGCCAGCGGTGCCGTGGATGGCTATGTGCCAGGCAGTTGCCCCGTGGCTGAACAACTCGCCAAGACTACGATTAATCTTCCTACTGGGCCTTGGTTAACACCAATCGAACAGGGGCGAGTAATTTCCTTTATCAATTCGATTCAGTTGTAAGTATGCGTTTGTCTAAAATCACAGATCTTGATGAGTGGGAGCAGTTTGTTACCGCTCAACCATACACCCTATTTACGCAATCAAAAAATTACGCGGATTTTCACCGTGCAATGGGGGAGGACGGATGGGTGTGGGGAGTTTTTGACGAGCATAATGTTCTTATTTTAGGAGCCTTAGTGATTACGGTGCACGCTCGCCGTGGAAATTTCTTATTTGTCCCGTATGGTCCAGTGTACCAACATGATCTTCCTGTTGAAACGATTCGCGATGCTGGTGCCATGCTTTTGGCCGAGATGAAAAAATTTGGCCAAGCCCAGGGCTATGATTTTGTACGAGTGAGTCCTTTTATGCCTGACACAGCTCCAATTCAGCTGGAGTTTGTCAAGGCTGGCTTCCGTTCGGCACCAATGCATATGTTGGCCGAGCATACCTGGTTATTAGATCTACAACCTAGCGAAACTGAACTATTAGCCGCTATGGAGAAAAATCATCGTAACTTAATTAGACGCTGCCAAAAAGAAGGTGTGAGGGTTGAGTTTTCCAGTAATCAGGAGGCGGTTGCTGATTTTAATCGGTTACATGACACCACTGCTGCTCGCCACAAATTTCATCGTTTTTCTACTAAATACATCGAGCAAGAGTTCACTGCTTTTGCTGCTGCCGGCCAGGTTACGGTTGGCCGTGCATACTTGGCAGATGGCACTCTCGATTCGGCAGCAATTTTCATGTATTATGGAACTATGAGTGCGTATCGACACGGCGCCTCATTAATGGCTGACAAAAAAATCCCTACCTCTTATTTGTTGCAATGGGAAGCAATCCGCTTGGCTAAAAGTCAGGGGATGCGTTGGCATAATTTTTGGGGCATAGCGCCTGATGGTGCCTCGGATAAACACCCGTTTTACGGGATCACTCATTTTAAAAAAGGTTTTGGTGGGCAACCATACCCATTATTGCATTGCCAAGACTTGCCATTATCATATCGTTATTGGTTTAATTGGTTACTAGAGACAGCACGTAGTATTCGCCGTGGTTTTGTCTAAACATGCGCTTTAATCCGTACAAAGCTCAACGTCAGCTTGATCGTCGTACAAGAGCCTGGCATCGCGCCACGGCTTGGTTTCGCGATCTTTTACCTGGTAATACTGCGGCTGGGCGTTACAACAACCCTTTGCTTCAAACCAAGCCTAAACGATGGCCTACACCAGTGCTTGGTTTAACACTACTAACTTTAGGCGCAGTGTTAGTTTGGCACCCTTTTTTTGCAGTACATTTAGTGGGGGTAACCGGTGTTACTCGAGTACCTGTTAGTGAAGTTTCCGGAGTAGCGCAGGGGATTATGGACCGCACCCGTTGGTTTGTATTTCCTGGTGATAATTTTTTCTTACTAGACACTACCGAGATTGCTAATATCTTAACACAGCGTTTTCCTTTTTATCGGGTTACTTTAGTAAAAAAATTTCCTAGTCAATTAGATATTGCCGTGGTTGAAAAAGATCCAGTCATTATTTTTGATAATGGTCGTGAGTATAGTTATTTAGATCCCAGTGGGCAGGTGATAAAAGTTTTGGAGCGAGTCGGGGAGTCAGAATGGCATTTTAAAACAAATCTCATTGCTAGTAGTACACCTGGTGTGTCCACAACACTAGAGATTGTAAGTCAATGGCACGAGCCTGCTGTCAAACGCGTGGTAACTGGTTATGGATTTTACCCGGTGTTATACCAGGTAAATGGACCAACCACGACTCAAAATATTCAAGCGACCTCTTTGGAAATGGTTGCCAATGTTCAGGCCTGGCAAAAACGTCTGGATAATAGTTTAGGTGAACCAGGGGCTTTATTTTTTCAGCAAGATAACGAAAGAGGCGAGGGGAGTATTCGCACACGTGCTGGTTGGACAGTCAAGGTACGGCTCCTGGATGATGTGGAAGTTCAAGCAGCACGACTTGAATTAGTTTTGCGAACACTTGAGAACCAAAAAATAAAACCAAACTACATTGACGTCAGATTTGAAGGCAAAGTCTTTTGGCAGTAGCAGGGTTGAGTAGAGGGGAGAGTTTCTTTGCAAAGTACGAGCATCTGAACCAAAGCGTAAGGGATTAATACAGTGTCGCACAATATATCTTATACGACATTACACATAGAACACCGGGGCAATGTACCAATTAATCCACGGTTCATACATCAATAATTGTATACCACTACTACACCGCGACTTTAGGACCGCTGATTACCTCGCTAAATTTAAAATTAGTTTTTAGGTTTTGATTTAAATTTTTCTATTAAAATCGAGTTATTTGTGCCTGCATCTAACTTTTAGGTCTAATCAGTTATTTTGTTTACACACCCCACCCTCTCCTACGCATTTAGCCAAATTATTACAGATTTTGCGACACAACAGAATAGTGGTATATTTTAGGGGGGTATAGAGATACGTCTTTTATTCAAAAAAAGTTACGGTGGATCTAACGCGCCCCATTTTTTGTAAGCCACTCAATCAGTTCTGCATTGTCATTCTCCTTTGCAAGCATCAAAATGTTTTTGCCGTCTGGGCCAGTTGCGTTAATATCGTATCCAGCCTGCACCAAAATTTGAATTAACTTGGGGTCCTGGTACATGGCTACTAAAAATAATTCAGCTGATTTTTCTGGCTGGACTGGTATTTTATGAATGATTTTTTCAGCTAAAATCGGATCATTATTAGTCACTGCGCGCAGCAAATCATTATAATCAGTGGCAGGTTTAAATTGTATTATTGAAATAATAACCGCAACCGCAACTGTGATCAAAATTCCGATTGTCGGTAGGGGATTCTTTTTTGTTTTTTCCCAAATTTGTTCAGATTTATACAAAATAAACACTAATCCAAAACATACCAAAAGTATGGCTTCGGTCATGATTAAATCAGTGAAATTTTGAGGAACAGCAAAAAAACTGCTGCCTGGTGGCCCAACTCGTAACGAGAGGTTCAAATCAAACGCAGAGTTTAGTGTGCCAACGATAAGTATGCCAACAATTGCAACAAACAATAACTGCAAAATTAATCCACCTATCGATTTTAAAAATGTGGCCATACAAAATAAAATTATTTAAGTTTGTACTCAATAGGACTGGTTTGTAACCGATCCAGCAAATACGGCACTGAATGGGCGCCAATTGCGTATCGACCTTGCGCTGGATTCCACACGTAGTATTGTTTCATAGCGGCCTGTTTGGTCTGTTGCTCCCCTACTGTTAGTTGAATTGTCTCACTTGCATCAGTACTAATGTCGCTAAAATATATTTTTTCACTCACTCCTTTAAATTGCTGCAATGCTTTTTGTAAATTCCAGTGATCTGGGTTGCGGAAGTGTGCCTCACCAGGGCCAGAGGCAAGTGTAATGTAGGTACCATCCCCTAGTTGATCATAGGCCCAGGCCACTACCCGACTCGCCTCTGATACGCTTAAATTTTTATCTTGGTATTTAAGTGTGCTTGTACTGTTGGTGGCTCCCCAATTGGCAAAAATTATGTTGTGTGGTGACACCCCCAGTGTCTGTAATGATGCTGTTACTTCGCGATTACGTGCAGCAGTAAACATTTGTGGCGATAAGCCGAGTGTTCGCCGCACAACTGATCCGGCCCCGTCAGTTACAATCACCACATAAACAGGTCTTCCGGTATTTACAAATCGGTGTAAATTGCCTGCAAAAAACATTTCATCGTCTTGATGTGCCAGCAGGGCCACTATCGGTTTTGGAGTCTTATCAGGAATAATGTGCGGTCGTGCTGGTTGTACAGACCACCACGGCCACAAAGCACTACTGACAAGCACCAAACTGGTGGTTGATAAAAAACCCGCAATTAATGTTCGAATTGTGCCATGTGGGCGATTCTTCATAGACCAGCCTTGGCCTGTAGTGCTAGGTATACTTCCCACAACCAACGTGCGTCATCAAGAGCGTTGTGTTGTACACCTGTTTGTTTAACCAGGCCTAATTCTTTCCAAAAATTTTCTCGCCCCATACTGTCTGGCGGGTATCCCAGCGCAAATAAGATGGAGGCAAAATCAATGGGAATCCAAAAAGCGGGGTGATCCATTGGTGAACCAAACAAATCGTACCAAAACACTGCATCAAATTGGTTTACATAGGCCACCAAGTATGGTTGATCTGGCCCAACAAACTCGCGTAAGCGTTTTTTTGCCTCTTCTCGGCCAACTTTTGGACCCTTTAAGTATGGCAAGACTTTTTCGGTCACCCAGGGATGTGGTTCGCCTGTATATTCCAATTCTAGGTATAGCTCTTCCCCACTATACTTAACTAATCCAATCGAAATCAGTTCACCTTTGCGTGGGTCTAAGTGAGTAAACTCGGTGTCAAAGAAAATTAAGCGGTCTGAATATGGTTTAAAATTCATAGGGTTTGTTTGTGGGTATTTTACCGTACAACGCCGGCCATTACCAGAGGCAAATGCCATGGTGTGGTTGGTTTTCGGTTATTTCGGTTAAGAGCAGCAGCACTGTGTACCGTGTGTTTACCAAATCTTTTGGCCAAAGTATCAACCGCCTCGTACACTTGGCGCAAGGCTGGAGCCGTGGCCACCGCTTCAAACAAATCCCCTTGGACAGCGTCAGCATCGCTTAATTCTGACAAGACCACACCAGTAGCACGGTAGGCTTGACCAGATTGATACAGACGATTAAACACTGGTTTAATCGCGTTTAGAACGTCATTGTCAAAGGCTGACGGACGAACTAATTTAATTTCCATTGCCATCACTCCAAACGCAGTATTTTTGAGAAAAATTGAAATACGCGAAGCAACTAGGTTGTGTTGGCGTGCTTTTGCACAAGCATTTTCAATATTACGCACCAATTCGGCATACACAGTTTGGCGATCAGCTCGACCAACCGCAAAAGTGTGGGTCTTAGAAATCGAAGCCACTGTTGTTTTTTCTTCGGAAATTACTGGGTACACACTAACACCCTGTAATTCTTGCCAAATTTCCTGGTGTGGCTTGGAAAAATTATCACGCACAGACCCTAATGACTGCCCTACAAAATCATAGGCCGTAAAAATATTCAAACGACGCATATACTCGGCTGTACTCGAACCAATTCCCCACACTTGGTCTACTAAAAAATCACGTAAATACTCGGGCAGGTCTTTGCAACTAATGGCTACCAAACCATTTGGTTTATTACTACTCGAGGCCAGCTTAGCCAAAACTTTTGTTGGCGCAAGACCAACTGACACTGTAATTCCAAGTTCACGTTGGATTGTATTTTTAACGGTCTCAGCAATTTGTTTGTAAGTTAAACCTTCGACTTTATCTAGGCCGGTTATATCCATGAATCCTTCGTCAATACTATATTCCTCAACCTGATCAGTAAAACGACGCATGATGGCAAATAAACGGCGTGAGAATAAACTGTAAGCCTCGTAATCACCATTGCACACCGCTAAATCAGGACACAGCTGACGAGCCTGTGAAACCAACATACAGCGTTTAACTCCTTTGGCTTTAGCTTCGTAACTCAAGGCCGTTACAATTCCACGGTCACCGCCAACCACCACTGGACGTCCTTTTAAACTAGGGTGTAAAGCTTGTTCGCAGCTGGCAAAGAATGCGTCGGCATCAAGGTGCACGATCGCCTTAGGAAATAAATTCATAAGCGACAGGTTAAGTGAGTTTAGACGTACTTACGAATGACACTGGAAACCACCCCACCAATTTTCAGCTCTTCCCGCGGGTGAATATCAGGATAATTCTGGTTGGCCGGACGCAGAATTACTCGATCACCGCGTTTAATGTAATATTTCATGGTCCAATCATGGTCCACTTCTGCCACCACAATATCACCAGTTTTAGGGGAACGCGTACGATCAACAATCACCATGTCTCCTTCCATAATCCCCGCTTCGATCATTGAATCACCAGACACGGTGAGCAGATAACTAGCTTGCGGATGTTCAATTAGCCATCGGTCCAAACTAACTGTACTGGCGGTTGCATCTTCCTCGGCAGTCGTAGGGAACCCGGCTTGTACAGAACCAAGTACCCGTAGACCAAATAACTTATCGGTTGGTAGTAACTTACCCGTACTCCCCTTTTCTAGGACACCGTCTTCCAAAAACTTTTGCACATAGCGATACAGTGAGCCTTTGGATTTGAGGGCGAACAGACTCAGCATTTCATCGTACGTCGGCAGTTGCCGATACTCTTGAAAGTACTGGGCCAGCTTGCGTCGCCGCTGCTGGTACATTTCGTCCATATGAGTAAAGGTAAGTAATTAAGCGATATTTGTATTATAGAGAACATTTGTTCTCATTGCAATACTTGACGTGTGGATAAGTAAAAAACAGCCCGTATTAGCAGCTGTTTTTTTACTTTAAATAATTCAACGGATTCACCGGAATACCGCTTTTGCGCACCTCAAAGTGCAAATGAGGCCCAGTGGTGAAAGGTCCAGCCCCAACTGTGCCCGGTGTGGCCCCGGAATAGCCAATCACATCGCCCCGCGTGACAAATTGGTCTTCGGACACATTGATGGCGCTTAAGTGGCCATATACGGTCGAAATGCCATCGGCATGCACAATCATTACATATGCATAACAACTCGCCGAGGTACAGCGTTTAGCGCGCGCTACATAGCCCGAGGACGCAGCTTTAACTGCCGTACCCTGCCCAGTAGCAATATCAATCGCATTATGTTCAAAAATCGTGCGGTAAGGATAACCAGGGTCATTAAAGTAGGCTGTAACCCGACGACTACTAATTGGCCACGACAAAACCCCGGAATTATCAAACTCATTTGGATTCTTTTTTTGTGCAGCCTCGACTTTGGCTCTGACTTGGCGTTCAATACTGCTAATTTCGCCTTCGGTTTGCTGGTATTGTGTTTTGAGCGAACTAACCAGAGCCTTATATTTTAATTCCGAAGATTGTGTCTGCACTAACAAATTCTGTTTGTTTTGGGATTGGCCTTGTAGATCGGCCTTTTTTTCTTTTAGCTCTGTCTGCAATTCATTGTAGGCTCGCTGTCGTTCCTCGGCTTGCTGATGTTTGTCTTGCAAATCCTCCTTGGCCAAGCGTAAATTACGCGCACTAACTCCTAAATTTTGTTGCACTTTATTTAGGTATTGAACACGGTCAAAAAAATCCGAGAAATTTTCGTAGCCAGCCATGATTTCGACATAGCTTTTGTCTTGTTCCTGCTGCAAATTGCGTAGTAGTTCGGCCAAAATCGCTTTTTGTCGTTCAATAGTCTTACCTTTATCCGCGATCGAAATATCCAAACCTTGAATTTGCAGTTTTACCGTATCAAGTTTTTCTTGCGTGGTTTCCACATCGAGCTCAACTTGTGCAATGTGATTATCGAGTAGTGATAACTGATTTTTGAGCGACACTGCTTCTAACCGAGTTTTAGAAATTTTGTCATTATACTCGGCCATGGCTTTTTCAAGCTCCGCAATGCGCTTTTTTTTAGTTTCGATTTGCTGATTGAGTGTGTCGATTTCGGCATTACCAGTAGTTTGGGCCTCGACAATTAAAAAAGGCCCGGTAAGCCAGGTCAAAGTAGCGAATAGGATAATTAAAAACCGTACGCGCATAGTGCTAGCAGTATAGCACACTACGCGTGGTTCGTTAATTCAATTTTGTGCGAGCCGCCTTTAAGCGTGCGAGAGTTTCGGTTTGGCCCAACACAAAGGCTAATTCAGTTGGACCTGGCGAATTTTTCTGTCCTGACAGCGCCACCCGGAGTGGCCACATCACATTCCCTACGCCATAGCCTTTGTCAACAATCCACGCTTGGAGTTTGGTATCCAAAGTTTCTTTGGTCCATTCTAGGGTCGGCAAGAGGTCGATTAATTCACCAAAAATTTGTTTAGCCTCCTCGGGCGTGCCTTTTTTCCACACCAGCATGTCGGCCTCGTATTCGCCTGGTTTTAACACAAATTGAATCGCGTCTGGTAATTGAGCCAGCGTTTCCACGCGACCACGTTCCAAATCAATCGCTGCGGCAAGCTGCTCGGCTGGGACATTGGCAAATTCAGCGCGAGTCGCAAAAAACGGTTGAGCACGGGCCACAATTTCGGCCAAAGGCAACTTGGCCAAGTACTGGCGATTATACCAGGCCAGTTTTTCCAAATTAAACACGGCTGGCGACTTGGCAACTTTATCTAAACTAAAGGTTTGTTCGAGCTCGGTCAGGGTAAATAATTCTTGTGCGGTGCCAGGATTCCAACCCAAAAAAGCAATAAAATTAACTAGTGCTTCGGGCAAATAACCCTTATCAACGTAATCGCGCACTGAAACATCGCCGTGACGTTTACTCAATTTTTTCTTTTCAATGTTAACTAGCAATGGCAAATGAGCAAATGTTGGCGCTTCCCAACCAAACATGTGGTAGAGCACGAGATGTTTTGGTGTGGACGACAGCCACTCTTCGCCACGAATGACGTGAGTGCACTGCATAAAGTGGTCGTCGACCACCACAGCCAAATGGTACGTTGGGAAACCATCAGCTTTCATGAGCACCTGGTCGTCAACAAGTGCATTTTTAAATTCCACGCGACCACGGATTGCGTCTTCAAACACACTTGCGCCCTCTTTTGGCATCTTCATGCGCACTACATGGGCCTCGCCAAAGGCCACGCGCTTGGCACTCTCACCCGCGTCAGCCTCGCGACAATGGCCGTCGTAGCCTGGGGCAAGTTTGTTGAGCTCTTGAAATTTACGCAATTCCTCGAGGCGTTCTTTGGTACAAAAACAATAATACGCGTGTCCGGCGGCGATTAATTTTTCCGCATACTCCTGGTAAATAGACAAACGTTCGGATTGAATATACGGACCACAATCACCTGTTTGAGTGATCGCTTCGTCTACAATATCTATACCTTCATCAATCGTGAGGCCAGCCCAACGCAGGCTAGTCACAAAATCTTGAATTGCACCCTCGACAAAACGACCTTGGTCAGTGTCTTCGATGCGAAGCGCGAATTTACCGCCTTCGCGACGAGCGACTAAATACGCATACAGTGCAGTACGCAAACCACCGACATGGAGAAAACCAGTCGGACTAGGAGCAAAACGAGTTTTAGTCATCATACACGGGACATTACAATCGCGGCCGCAATGGCAACATTAAGCGACTCGGCCTGACCGCGACCTGGGATAGTGTAGCGCGTATCGATCAATTTTTCAAGGCCTGAACGGACACCGTGTGACTCGCTGCCAAAGAGGAAAATTACCTTATCTGAGCCTTTTTTAAGGAGTTTCTCGGGCAAGGGTTCGCCAGTCATTTCCAGAGAAACGACGCGGTACCCATACTTTTCTTTGAGTGTCGTGAGCGAGGTGGCCAGGCTTTGGCTTTCAAAAATGTGAGCCCGGAACATGGACCCCATTGTACTACGCACTACTTTTGGATTATACGGGTCTACAGTATCCTCGGCTAACAAAAAATTCTGAATCCCAAACCAATCCGCCGTGCGAATAATGGTCCCCAAATTCCCTGGGTCTTTGACCCCATCCAGCGCCACAATTGGCCCATCTGTAATTTGATCCAAACCAATATCTGATGATGAGACAATCGCGAGCACGCCAGGAAAAGTGTCTGTGGTTTTAATTTGGCCAATATCTTTGCGGCCACAAAATTCTACCTGCGCCTCGTGCTCTTCGGCCAACTCAATCAAGGCCCTCATGTCGGCCTCGTCG
Source organism: uncultured Gammaproteobacteria bacterium (assembly GCA_964390625.1). Lineage (GTDB taxonomy): Bacteria > Patescibacteriota > Patescibacteriia > Magasanikbacterales > UBA922 > 2-12-FULL-41-16. Next base: position 18,844 of record CAYMID010000014.1, read on the forward strand.
CGAATATTACCGTCCACCACTACGAGTAACACCTCAGCGTCATTCTCCAGCGCTTCTTGCACGCCTTTAACACCTTCCACAATAAATTCGTGCGCGGCGGCGCGGTGTTTTTTTTGCTGCAATTCATTGATATGTTTGATGGTAGCGAGGGTGAGCATACAAAATTTTAAATTAATGTCAGAAGTTCTCTACATTCAAACCGCATAAAATCAGGATATAATTCTAGCTTTGGCTCACTACGATCAATCACCTCTTGGGCAGGTATTAGCACTCGCCATGGGTAATTTTGATTACTATCTTCATGACTTGCTCCATAGATAATTCCTTTCATTTTTGCCCATATCGCAGCCGAAGTACACATTGGGCACGGCTCATAAGTTGTATACAAATAACAATCAACCAGGGTCCGCGAATCAAGTTTTTTCATTGCCTGGCGAAGTGCATTCATTTCGGCATGACAGGTTGAGTCACTGTCACGTTTTACCGTGGTTATGTCGGCTACCACCAAAATACCATCTTTAACCACAGCGGCCGCGATCGCATGTCCACCGATTTGGTATGTTTCACGAGCAAGCCTAATTATTTTTTGCATTATTTCTCGACTGGGAACCATATTATTTTGCTTCGTAAACAACTGGCCAAGCTGGCATTTCCTCAGCCTCGGGATTTTGTAAATGGAACTCATCGGCTGCTTCGCACGACATATACTCGGTTTTGAGTAAAGTGAACTCAGATCCGACTCTAAAAGTTTCGCGCGTACCACAGTCACCTACTCCGCGGTCTTTGGTAAATATACTTACGGTTTTTTCGGCTTCGTTAAACGTATCAAAACCCAAAACCGAACCATTAATATCGTCATCGTACTCGTACATTCGCGACACGACTTTTTTCTGGGCTAAATCATACGTTGGCACTTGCAACAAGGTTGCGGTTGGTTTTCCGTTAACGGTTGCGACATGATAAAACAACATGGTAGTTTGATATGCATACACACCACAGGTTACACGCAAAATTGATTCGGTTGGAGTGTAAGAAAATAAGGCCAAACCACCCAAACCAGCCTCAGCCCCAATACTAAAGTCTTCGTCACATAATTCTGGCCACTGCGCAATTTCGCGCCACTCGGCACGGTCTTCGACCGTAAA
>CAYMID010000015.1:0-19535 GCA_964390625.1 uncultured Gammaproteobacteria bacterium
ACCAGTTTAACGTTTGAACTGATAAATGATATTGTTTTCAAGAACAAAAATATTTTTGCCATCATCAGTAATGGCCATACCAGTTGGAGTTTGCCAGCCAGGGTTGGTGTAGGTGTTTAACACATTTCCGTTTTTGTCAGCCACCAGAACCCGACGGTTGCCGCTATCAAGAATAAACAGATTGTTTTTGGTAAGGGCCAAAACGCGTGCATCTTTTAGGCCAGGGTCAGATACATTAAGGGCAAAGTTCTGTGGTTCACCAGTGTAAAATTTTTGTAAGGCCACGGCAGTTAACACGTATACGTCTCCATCAACTGCTAAACCGCGGGCATCAGGGAGAATGGCCGTTTTTTTGAGCCATGGAGCGCCACGGTCATAACCAGTTTGGGTTGGACTGTGCTTGTAGATTTGTCCGGCGGTTGGGTCAAGCGTGTAGAGGCGACGACTGTAGAGTGCTGCTGCAATAAGTGGCGAGGCGGCTGGGGCAGCGGCATCGCTACGGGCAGTTAGAGCGCCGGTTTCGGTTGAGTATTCAGCAATTACATTGTCTGCAGCCAAGAAAGTGGCAGTATTGGTTTCGGTAGACGCTGTCGCTGTGCGTAGTCCTGGGACTGTTTCGTGAGCAACAATATTTAATTGTTTGGTGGTTACGTTAATGCTGTAAAGCTTGTTGTCATCTGGGCCATAGGCTAGTAAATTGGCGCCGACACGAACCAGACCAGTGGTTTTGGCACCAGTAGTGGCTGTATTCAAATCAAACCAGACATCGGGTGCAATAACTTTAACACCATCAAGGCGGTTTTTGATATCGGTTAAAGCTTGAGATAGTTGAGCTACCTTGGTTTGTTGTTCTGGAGTTGTGCTGGCTAGTTGGAGCACCAAGGCATCGGCTTCGCGAATAAGTTGGCGGGCTTGAGTTTTGTCATCGTAGATAAGGCGCGCCTCGGCTGCGTCTTTTTTGTTGGTAATAGCTTCAACTAAATTGCGTTCGCGTTCAAGTGCCGCGTTAATGGCCTCGTTTTGGCGCAGGTACCAGAGACTGGTAAAGAAAATGCCAGCCAAAATAATCGCTCCACAAAGTAACAGTTTACTGGACAAAGGAATCATGCGCCACACTTGGCGGGCCCGGCTGGGGCTGCGTTGCCAGTCACGTACTGCTACACCAGCGGTAGGGGTGCGACCAAAGGTAAGTGACCACAGACGTCGCAACACTCGCCCAAAACCCACAAAGACAATGGCCACACCATGGCCAATGCCGCGGAAAACAAGCCCTAAACCATGGCCCCAGTTAGCAATGAGACCGCGCCAGCCCCCAATTGGGTGAGGAATGCGTTCAGTTGGCTCCTTAAGTAGATTTTTGAGCGTGCTTCTGGCATCGCCCAAAAGAGGCGGCGACAATGTTTCTTCGGTTGACTTGGTGGAGGCCAATAAGTGTTCAAGTGATGCAGCCGAGCCAGTTGTATCTTTTGGTCTGGGTCCGGTTTTTGGGGTGCCTTCGTCGGCTAAAGAAAAAATAAAACCACCAAAACCACCATCGTCGTTAGCACCGGTTAAACTTTTTTCGATTTGGGCTGCACCAAAACGTCCAGCTTTGGCGGCCAGAATTTTACCTAATTCACCACGTGGCAAGACGGACTCAACTCGTGGGCTAGCGATTAAGAAAAAATCCCCACGGTTAAGATTGCCGCTAATGATGTCGCTAAATAAATTATCACCTTGGTTTTTTTCGGTAATGATGTCGGCTAAACCAAGACCGTGATTGGTTGGATAAAATGCTAAAGCCAATGGAGCACCGTAATACGCCAAGGTTAAACCTTGAGGACGAATCGCACCTACAGCAAGGTGAAGGCCGACCCCAGCGCGTGGTAAGAGTTCGGCGTATGTTTCGTTGGCCCGTACTAAAATTCGTTCAAAGATGTCGCGCCCTTTATTTTTTTCGGCATAGTAATCGCTCTCGATCGCATCGACCGCAGCTTGAAGCTTGGTAATGTATTCACGGGTGCCGCCAGTAACTTCGGCCATAGCAAAGAAATAGCCACGTTCTTTTTCGTGTGGTGCACTCGGTTCGGCAATGCGCATCAACACGTGTCCAGCGGCCAAATCATGCCCACTGGCAAAGAAATCAAAGACTGCTAATTTTTCGATCATATTTTTGACTTTTGGGTAGGCCTAGTATACTATATTTACAAGTTTATCCGCAACTATGCTGCTTGAACATTTATTTGGTTCAAAAACCCGAGTTCGCTTACTGCGGGTTTTGTTTCGTACGCCCGAGCGTTCATTTTTTGTGCGCGAATTAGCTCGTTTACTTGAGGTTCAAATTAACGCGATTCGGCGCGAGATCGAAACATTGGCCATTGCTGGGCTTTTGTTAGAGGTCGAGGGCAAGCCAGAGTCAGCTGGTAAAGCTGGGGCAACCTTGCGCAAGTATTATCGGGTTAACACCGAGTGCCCAATCTACCTCGAACTTCAGGCACTGTTAGCCAAAGAACAACTAACTGGCGAAGGTGACTTTGCTCGCGAACTAGAGGCAAAGGTCGGTAATTTGGATTTACTTTTGATTACAGGCCGATTTACTCGTGACTTAGGTGCGCCAACCGACGTGCTGTTGGTGGGTACAATCAAAGAGCGTGTTTTGGAAAAATTAGTAACTGAGTACGAAAAGAAATTAGGCTTCCAAATTCGTTACACCACCATGACTCGACAAGAGTTTCAAGACCGTCGCTATGTAATGGACAAATTTATTTTTTCGTTATTTGAAGCTAACCATATTTTGGCGGTAAATCATTTGGATTTTTCACGGTAGTATGTTTGTACGGCTTGATTTATCGGTGCGCAACCAGGTCACGGTGACGCGGTTTGATTTGACTTCCGAAGCCGTAATTCAGGCCGATGCCCCACATGCTCAGGCTCTAGGAGTGGTGGCCGATGCGTTGAGTCAGTGGGGGATCGAGCCAAATCAAGTACAAGGTTTTGCTGTCGTGGTCGGAGCTGGTTCATTTACGGCCACCCGGGTTGCAACCACCATTGCCAATGCGTGGGCCTATGTGTATGGCACTCCAGTCATTGGTCTAATGCCTGGCGACGATTGCCAGACTGCCAACTTAATTGAACGTTTTGCGGGTGCGGCACATTTCTTATCAGCCACCTACAGTGGCGCTCCTGCCATTGGGCGTGCCTAGTATGTTGAGCGATTACCAACGTTACCGTTTATACGAAATTTTACCAGGGCTATCCGTGTGGGGAACTTTGGTGGCAGCGTTATTTTTTTCAATCACTTCACCAGTAGCGATGATCTACGTGGTGATTGTGTTCGATGTGTATTGGGTACTTAAGGTACTCAATTTTTCTTTTTATTTAATTGTGGCCTGGTTTCGTTTCCGCCGCACCGTGCGAGTTGACTGGCGCGCGCGATTATTGGCGGATATTCCGTCAGCGAAACAGTATCGCCAGTTAATTTTTTTAACTTTATACAACGAAGAGTGGGCGGTGGTTAAGACTTCGTTGCAAAGTATTGCGGCCGGGGTATACGACCCCCATGTTTTTACGGTTGTAATTGCAGGTGAAGAACGTAATCAAGCGCACTACGAATCAATCGTACGCCGAGCGCGGGCTGAATTCGGGACCAGTCTGGGCGAGATTATTGGGACTGTTCATCCTCAGGGTTTACCGGATGAAATTCCTGGTAAAGGCTCTAATTTACACTATGCCGAGCAACAGTTAAAGATCGAAATTGATCGTCGCGGTTGGAATTATGATCAGATTATCGCTACGATGTGTGATATTGATACGGTGGTACACCCGCAATACTTTAGTTATTTGGCGTATGTGTACGCGACTCACCCGCGGCCAACGCGGTCGTCGTACCAGCCAATTGCCATGTACAACAATAACTTGTGGGATTCACCAGCAATGTTGCGTTTGATGGCGTTTGGGACAACGTTTTGGACATTCACCATGTTGGCACGCCAAGACGCGCTGGTAACATTTTCTTCGCACTCCATGAGTTTCCGTGCCATTGTCGACGCTGGTTTTCATGATAAGCGAATTGTAAGTGAGGATTCGCGTATTTTTTATCAATGTTTTTTGGCCTACAATGGTGATTACGAAGTAACACCGCTGTATTTACCAGTATCAATGGATACGGTGCGCGATGACCGCTGGTGGCAAAGTATTAAAAATTTATACCGCCAGCAGCGTCGTTGGGCGTGGGGGGTCGAGCATGTTCCATTTTTATTGTGGGAATTCCGTCAAAAAGGTCGATTAATTCCGTGGTGGAAAAAAGTAAAGTGGGTGTTTATCGAGTGGGAAGGTAAGTGGTCATGGTGTTTGGTGTCATTATTGGTCACGATTTTGGGCCGCTTGCCAATGTATGTGGCCCCTGAATCAGTGCGACAAAGTGCCTTGTATTTTAATGCTCCGCATGTTTTGGAAACACTGATGACTGTGGCCATGGTTGGTCTGTTGCTCAGCGCCTTGTTGAGTTTCCCTCTGTTGCCGCAACGACCGCGTTCACACCCAAGACATCGCTATTTAATGATGATTTTGCAGTGGTTGATGTTGCCCGTAACCATGATTGTAATTAGTGCGCTGCCAGCTATTGATGCCGTAACGCATTTAATGTTTGGTAAATATCTAGGCTTTAACGTGTCGCAAAAAAAGCGACGTACCACATAATCTATGGCGCATCGTAAACGTGGGTGTTGTTTAGCTCTATTCCTTTTGTTTTTTGGGTTTGTTGGTGGGGCAACCATCTTGGCGTATGTGTTTGTGCGTAATTTGCCAGCCGAGCGAATTTTGGCAGCACCAGCAGTGCAACGCGAAATCCGACGCCAAGTGGGCGATGCACACATGGAAGCCATTAATAATGTGCCCGAATTTCTTGGGTTTAATGGGCCACACACGTATTTAATTTTGTTTTTAAATGACACAGAATTGCGGCCAACTGGCGGGTTTATTGGTAGTTACGCGGTAGTCAAAGTTGATAATGGACACACTGAAGTAAAAATGGTGTCTGGCACCGAAACACTCGATTTGGCAGCGGACAAGAGTAAATTATTACCGCCGCCGCAGCCCTTTGTAGATTATGTTAAAGTCGATCGTTGGTTTTTCCGTGATAGTAATTGGTCACCTGATTTTAGCGTTGCTGCTGCGCAAGCTTTGGATTTTTACCGACGTGAAGGTGGCGTGGCTGCAGACGAAATTGATACGGTGGTTGGAATTACCACCGATGTGCTCGAAGATTTGTTGCGTTTATCTGGGCCGGTTAGCGTACAAGGTTTAACCTTTACCACCGAGAACGTTACCGAAAAATTAGAGTACGAGGTTGAGTATGGCTACAAAGAACGTGGCATTAGTTTTGTTGACCGTAAGCAGATTATGACTGAGTTAATGCAGACCTTGATGCATCGGCTAGGTGCTAATGCCGTGACACAATTTAAAGACTACGTGGATTTGGCATATCGGTTGGCAGCAGAACGGCATGTGATGATGTTTAGTGTACAACCACAATTACAGAATAAAATTATTGCCTTGGATTGGGATGGTAGCGTTGCAACCAGCTCGGTAGATTATTGGTGGTGGGTTGATGCAAATTTAACTGCATTAAAAACCGATCATGCGTTGCAGCGTTCAGCCCGTTACGAGATTATGCCACGGGCCGATGGGCGATTGGTCGCCGCGGTAACCATGGAGTACAAGCACACTGGTACTTTTGATTGGCGGACCACGCGGTATCGTTCGTACACGCGTTTGTTTGCCCCAATTGGCTCAGGGTTAATCAGCGTAACCGGGGATGCTAAAAATAAAACCACCACTGTGGAGCAGGGTGATGAATTAGGGCGACGCTGGTTTGGGACTTTTATTCAAATCGAACCTGGGCAAACTCGTCGTTTAACCTTTACGTATTTACTGCCTGAGTCAGTTTCGGCGGCGGTTAAGACAGGACAATACGCCTTAACCGTGCAAAAACAAGCCGGAACCACGGCCCATGGTTTGACGCTCCACCTGGATTTTGGTAAGAATATAACCAGTGCTAAGCCGGGCGAAGACCCAAAAAATTGGGGTAATGCAACGTACGACTACGCGACTGACCTGCGCCTCGATCGCACCTTTACTATTGGCTTGTAAGTATGTGGATTAAAAAAGTGGCAATTGATTTAGGGACCACCAATGTTTTGGTCCATGTGCCCAAGCGGGGGATTGTGATTAATGAACCATCAGTAGTGGCCATTTCTAAGGCTGATAAAAAAGTTTTAGCAGTTGGGGCCGAGGCCAAAGAAATGATTGGTCGTACCCCAGACACAATTGTGGCCGAACGCCCGTTAAAAGACGGGGTGATTGCGAGTTACAGTACGACCGAGGCCATGTTGCGGTATTTTATTAACAAGGCTTTGGGTGGTGTGCGGCTATTTCGTCCCGAAGTAATGATTGCCGTGCCAGCTGGCATTACCTCAACTGAACGCCGCGCGGTAATTGATGCGGCTTTGGCAGCTGGTGCGCGGGCAGCGTATATTATTAAGGAACCGGTGGTGGCCGCGATTGGCGCTGATATTCCGATTGGGTCTGCGTCTGGTCACATGATTATTGACATTGGCGGTGGTACAGCCGAAATCGCGGTGATTTCCTTGGGTGGTATTGTGGCGTGGGGCTCGGTGCGGATTGGTGGCAATCGCTTTGACCAATCAATCGCCGAGTTTGTGCGTCGAAAATATGGTTTAGCAATTGGTGAGCGCACGGCCGAAGAAGTTAAAATTACCATTGGTTCGGCCATGTTTATGGATAAGCCGCTGACAATGGAAGTAAAGGGGCGCGACATGATTATGGGTTTGCCTCGCATTATTACCTTGAAATCTGATGATATTACCGAAGCGTTGCAGCATGACTTGGCTGGTTTAGTGGATGCAGTTAAAGAAGTGCTACACAATACACCACCTGAATTATCGGCCGATGTGATGGATAAGGGGATTGTGATGTCGGGTGGATCGAGTCAATTGCGCAATTTGGATGAATTAATTGCACAAGCCACTGGGGTTGCGTGCTACGTAGCCGACGAACCACTGTTGTGTGTGGCCAAAGGAACTGGGATTGCGCTCGAAAATTTGGAAAATTACAAGCGGAGTATTTTGGCGACTAAATAATATGCTCGTGGCCATAGATGCGTCGCGGGCCGCACGCAGCCAAAAAACTGGGGTCGAGGAGTATGCCTGGCACATTATTGAGGGATTAAAAACAGCATTGCCGCGCCAGGTGCAGGTGGTTTTGTACGTGGATGCGCCAACCACTGCCTTTGGTATTTTGCCACCGCATTGGACTGTGCGTGTGCTGGGGTGGCCGCCACGGCGTTTGTGGACGCAGGTGCGGTTGGCCTGGGCTGTATGGCGTGACCGACCCGATGTTTTGTTTGTACCAGCGCATGTTTTGCCACACTGTTTGCCGCGCCATACGCGCACGGTCACCACAATTCATGATGTGGCGGCAGCGCGTTTTCCACAGGGATACAATTGGTTTGAGCGCTGGTATTCTTTGTTCACCGCTCGTCGCGCACTCAAACGTGGGCATGTTTTGGTGCCCAGCCAATTTACGGCCAACGAGTTGAAAAATTTATTTCCAACATTTACGACTGACCAAATTGTGGTAGTGCCCCATGGTCTGAATACAAATTTTCAAACTGTTCCGTTACCAGCTCAGATTGCCAGCGCGCAGGTGGCCCAAGGTGTTACTGCCCCATATTTACTAGCAATCGGTCGTTTGGAGTATAAAAAAAATACACAGGCACTAGTGACCGCTTTTACTGAATTCAAAAAAACTACCAGCGGTCAGTCGTATCAATTGGTGTTGATTGGTAAAAATGGATATGGACACGAAGCTGTGGCCGAAGCAATTGCCGCCAGTCCGTATCAGTCGGGCATCAAACAATTGGGCTGGGTTGATACGGATACCACCGCCGCGTTACTGGCTGGGGCGGCGGCGTTGGTTTTTCCTAGTGCTTATGAAGGTTTTGGTCTGCCCGCCTTAGAGGCCGCGGCTTTTGGCGTACCAGTGGTAACAGTGGCTGGCCATGCGGTGGCCGAAATCGGGGGCGCTAATTTTTCGTACGCTACTTCTACGTCTCCGGCCGACCTGGTGTCAGCAATTAAAGGCGCTCTGACCATGGATACCAACCAAAAGCAAGCCGCCCAAACACACGCCCGTTCGTACACGTGGCGTGCTGCGGCCCAAAAAACCGCAGCCGTGTTAATTTCGTAGTATGTCATTGATTGGACACCAGATTTGGGACAAATTTTTTACTGACACGATTACCGCGGGAACGTTACATCACGCGTATTTGGTGACTGGTCCTGCCCACAGTGGTAAAACCACTTTGGTCCTGGCGGCCGTAGCCAAACTGTATCGTACGACTGCGGCTAAAGTAATGACTCACCCTGATTTTCATTGGGTTGAACGGTTAGTTGATGCCAAAACCAGCAAAACCAAAAAAGAAATTAGTATTGAACAAGCGCGCCAGGCGGGCGAATTTACTCACGAAAGCGCGTTTTATCGGGATGGCTGGCGAGTCGTGGTTATATCTGAGGCAGACCGGATGAGTCGGGGGGCGGCCAATGCTTTGCTCAAAACACTCGAAGAACCAGGTCCACGAACTGTGTTATTTTTGCTGGCCGATAGCGAGGTGGCCGTAATGCCTACAATTCGATCACGTTGCCAGGTGATTCGTTTGCGACCAGTGCCTGATTTAGAATTGGTTCAGGCTTTTCCAACGGCTACACCATTTATGGTTACGGCTGCGGCTGGTCGACCCGGCTTGCTGCAAAAGTGGGTGACTGAACCCGAGATTTGGGCAGCCACCGAGACGGCGGTGCGCAATTGGTTGACCGAACGCACTCAACCTTTGGCCAAACAGTGGGCGGCCCTAGAAGGTTGGTGCGAGGCTGCCCCCGAAGATAGTCGAACATACTACCAAACGTGGTTTGATTTGGGATGGCAGGCCTTGCATCTGGTGGCAGCAGGACAACTGGTTGCGCCAGCCGAATTAATTCAGCGGTTAGCCCCAGCCCTGCGTGAGGCCGAACGCTCGTTACGATACAATGTCACCCCTCGTTTAGCCTTGGAAAAAGTTTGCCTAGCGGCCAGTGGGCATTATCGTGTATAATAGAGCCATCTTTTATTTTTTTGTATGAAAACATTTTCTCGCTGGGTAACGCAAGGCGCTTTGGCCGCGGCCATGGTCCTGACAGGGGCTGGCTGTGTCTCGCTTAGCGGTAGTAAACAAAATGCCACCACTGGGCCAATGGGCATTTACACTTCGGTTGATCAAGGGGATTCATGGAAAGTGTCATCGCTAATGTTGCAGCAAAATACTGATCGCCAGTTGACCGATGTGGGCGTCTTTAGCCTGGTGGAGGATCCAAGTGATCCAAAGACTATGTACTGGGCCTCTCGTGGTAAAGGTCTTTTTTACACGACTGACGATGGGGCCAAGTGGAACCAAGCTGGCGCCCCGCTCAACAATGGTTTTGTGTACGCGGTGGCAGTGCACCCCAAGGATAGCTGTACCATTTTTGCTACCAATGGCAGTCAATTGTTTAAGTCGGAAAACTGCACCCGTAGCTGGACCCCGATTTATCAGATTGCCAACAGTGGCCAGGTCATCCGAACCATTGCTCTTGACCCTTTTGCCCCAAATCGTGTATATATTGGCCAGGACAGCGGCGAACTCCTACTTAGTACAGACAGTGGCCTTAGTTGGCGCGTCGTCAATCGGTTTGGCGTTCAACTGCAGCGCATGGTCTTTGATGCCAAAAAAGAGGGTTTGGTCTATATGGCCACTCGTAAGGATGGTCTAATGCGTTCACGTGATGGTGCTGAAACATGGGAAAACATCACCGAAAACATGAAGGAGTTCACTGGCGCCAAGGACTATCGCCGTTTGTATGTGTATCCTGGTGCAGCCGAGAACGTCTATTGGGTCTCAAAGTACGGGGTATTGGTATCGCGTAACGCTGGCCAGGACTGGGAAGCACTTAGTTTAGTGCCAGCCCCAGGCAGTGTGTCCATCTACGCCTTTGCAGTTAATCCAAAGAACAATAAGGAAATTTACCTAACTGCCACTGCCAATAGTCGTTCGGTTTTCTACCGCAGCATTGATGGTGGTCAAAGCTGGATCTCGCGTAAATTACCAAGCACTCAAGTACCAACAGTGTTGCGTTTCCAACCAGAAACTGGTGCCTTAATTATGGGTTTTTCGGCCGCAAGTAATTAATGTTAGTTGATAGTTAATTTGTATGCACGTGGTTACTGAACATAAAGAACAAAGTGAAAAAGTTTTGGAGCACCTCAAGCAGGATATTAGTAGTTTGCGTACCGGTCGCGCGACTCCAGCAATTGTTGAGGATGTGGTAGTCGAGGCCTATGGTTCGCGCCAGCCACTCAAGGCTGTTGCTTCTATTTCCGTGGCCGATGCCAAAACTCTCAATATCGAGCCATGGGACAAGTCACTCATGCAAGCAGTGGAAGCAGGTATTCGAAATTCCTCGTTGGGAATTAATCCAGTAAACGATGGTAAGTTAATTCGGTTGCCGTTACCAACTTTAACCTCGGAACGCCGCGCCGAATTGATCAAAGTTCTGCACCAAAAATTAGAAACAGCCAAAATTTCGTTACGCAAGGTGCGCGAAGATAGTCGCAGTGAGATCGAAAAAATGGAGAAAGCCAAGGAGATGGGCGAAGACGAAAAGTTTAAGTTTTTTGATGAGATTGAAAAGAGCGTTAAAGAATATAATGAAAAAATTAAAGTAGTTGGTGAGGAAAAAGAAAAGGAAATCACCACGATCTAGGTTATCAATTAAACTTGTGCTATACTGTAGCCAGTATGGCTTTCTTCACTCGCAAAACTCCTACTTACACGATTGCCTTTCAAGATTTAGCTGATAATGTATCGGCTGAAGCGCGAATGGCAACCAGTGCTGTTGACTGGACTCAGGACGTACCTGATGGTAAGTTGGCCATTGATGTCGCCGAAACCGAACAAGGAGTGGTTGTTGTCTCCACTTTGGCTGGGGCGGTTTACGAAGAGCTCGAGGTTCATGTACATGATGATGTACTAACTATTCGAGGAACACGGCAGTCACCAATACCAGAACGTCCAGACATTATCCTCATGGTCCAGGAGTGCTATTGGGGCCGTTTTTCCCGTACGATTGTTTTGCCGGCGCCAGTCCGGGGCGAAGCTGCTCGGGCCGAGTATCGTAATGGCATTCTGGTGGTCACGATACCTAAACGCACATCCGAAGCCCGTGTTCCAATTATTGTTGTCGAAGAGTAACTATGTCCGAGCAAACAACCATACGTTCATGGCGACCCTGGGCCATTGCTGGCGGGGTCGGTCTTTTTATTGTTGCTACTGGGGCCACTTTATTAGTTTGGGCAGCCTCAATGTACGATGGCAAAACTTGGCCAAACATGTATGTGGGCAATTTACCGATTGGCCAACTGTCGGCCCAAGAATTAGACAATTTATTAGCGCGGGCCGAAAGTAAGCTCCAAAATACTGACTTAACCATTACCGTGATTGGAACTTCGACCGAAAAGGTGACAGTGAATTTTAGTGAAATAGCTGCGTTGACTGGTCGCCAAGTAGTTACGTTTGACCGGGCGGCCGAAGTTGAACGCTTGGTTACCTATGGCAAGCGTGACGCCTGGTATGTACGAGGCTGGCACGCCTTAATGGGGGCTAGTGGTCGGGCGCGCACCACCTTAGCCACGGTGCAGGTTGATCAGGCTGCGCTTGAACAGGGAGTTCGGGCACGCCTTGGGTCTGACCAAACACCGGTTGAGGCCGCGCTAAAGATTACTAGCGCTGTGCCACTGGTATATGCGATTAGTACCTCGAGTCCAGGGCAGAAAATTGATTTAGCCAACATATCAGAAGCCGTGGCAAGTGCCTGGAGTAAACTAGAAGCACCGGCCGTCACGGTTACCAAACAAGTAATTTTACCTACACTCACTGAAAGTGATGTTGAAACAGAGGCAGCTAGCACACTTCCTAAATTGTTTGCTGGGGGCAACATTGTTTTGCAATTTAATGGTGCCGAAGGACATAGCGTACGTCGTTGGAGCATTACTCCGACCGATATGGCTGCCTGGGTTACTTTTGCCAAAAAAGATGGGGCAGTAGTATTAGCAATCAACCCAGAAGCGGTCAACAAATACCTGACAGACACTGTACAGCCTTCAATTCAAAGCGAACCACGTGACGCAGTGTTCGAGGTCAATTCGAGTACAACCAAAGTAACTAAATTTATTCCTGCAAAATCAGGCCTTACCGTTGACTGGGATAAAACTCACGCGGCCATTAGCGAAGCCTTTAGTAATCGTGTAGCTGGACAGATTGTTACTTCGACCCCAATGATTGCGGCCGAAGTTTTGCCAACCGTCACTACTGCTGGCAGTAACAATTTAGGTATTGCCGAGGAACTTGGTTCGGGCTTTTCAAATTTTTCAGGCAGTCCTCGTAATCGTATTTTAAACATCAAGAATGCGGTGCAGAACAAACTCGACGGTACATTGGTTGCGCCTGGTACAGAGTTTTCGTTAGTGAATACTCTTAAACCTTTCACTTTGGCAGCGGGCTATTTACCAGAATTGGTTATTTTGGGCGATCGTATTACTCCCGAAGTTGCAGGCGGTTTGTGTCAAGTCGGTACTACTATGTTCCGTACTGTCATGAATTCAGGTTTGGAAGTTACGGCTCGTACTAATCATGGTATGGTAATTTCGTATTACAATGACCCAAGCAATGGTAATCCTGGAACTGACGCAACCATTTACGAGCCAAATCCAGACTTTAAATTCCGCAATGATACTGGTCACTATGTGCTGATAACCACAGAAATGAATCTGAATAACGGCCATTTGGAATTTCATTTGTGGGGCACTAAAGATGGACGACGGGGGTCGTATAATCCACCAAAAGTGTTGAGTTGGGTGCCGACTGGACCAGCATTAACTTTTGAAACCAATGATTTACCGTCAGGCAAAAAAGAATGTCAGGGAGCGCATCCGGGAGCAGTCACCTCCTTTGACTACACACGAGTAATGCCAAATGGCGAAAAACAGATTGTGACCTACAAAAGTACCTATCGGGCAGTTTCGGCTCGCTGCTTTGTTGGGCGCGACCCAGCTAGCCCCCGTTGTCCTGAGGGGGTAGCTGTTTGTGATGTCACCAATCATGGTGGTAATTCTAGCTCAACTCCGGCTACTGCCGCTCCGGTGGATAGTCCTACACCGTAGCCTGTGGATAATTTTTTGGCTTAAATAAGCCAAAATACCCTAATTTTAAACATAAAGCCCTTGACAAAGGGGCTTTTTAGTATTATAATGCGCCGTTAATCGTGATATCCTGTGGTTTCGAGGTTATAGAGCAGTCGGCACATTTATCCCCTTGGGGACTAGTTGCGCCAAGCGCCCTGTATCCACGACAAGCATGGGGGTGTGTAGTAGGGTAGCACAGGCTACGGCTCGTCTTTCGCCTAAAACACACCTTCTTGGGTACGGGTAGGTCCAATCCTAACCATAAAAACATCCCGATTCATGTCGGGATGTTTTATTTTTACAATGCAATTGTTAAGCGCCAAGCCGAGTAGACTGAACACTTATTTTGATTTAGCACGACACTCGCTGCAACACGCTTACTACTGTCGCAAGAGCCACCACGATCGGGTGGTTTTTTGATTGGTAATTATTCAATCACCTGGTCGGCCAAGCCATAAGCCACGGCTTCGGTGCTGCTCATAAAGTTGTCGCGGTCAGTGTCACGTTCGATTTTGTCGAGTGGTTGGCCAGTGTGTTTAGCTAAAATAGCGTTAAGATTGTCTTTGATTTTAAGGATCCGTTCAGCGTGGATTTTGATATCACTGGCCTGGCCCTGGGCACCGCCAAGGACTTGGTGGATCATCACTTCGCTGTTTGGGAGGCAGAAGCGTTTGCCCTTGGCACCAGCGGCCAGGAGGACCGAAGCCATGCTGGCGGCGAGGCCAACTACCGTGGTCGAAACATCGGGCTTAATGTGTTGCATGGTGTCATAGATCGCCATGCCTGCGGTTACTGAACCACCGGGTGAGTTGATGTATAACTTAATATCCTTTTCGGGGTCCTGGTTTGCCAGGAACAGGAGCTGCGCAATGACGGCGTTGGCAACTTGGTCATCAATCGCCGTGCCGAGAAAAATAATCCGGTCCTTGAGCAGGCGTGAATAAATGTCGTACGCGCGTTCGCCGTAATTGGTTTTTTCAATTACGGTCGGGATTAAGTAATTGGCCGAAATATCAGACATACACAAATCAGAAATTAAAAAACCATACGTTTATAGTATGGTTTTTTAGTAATTTAGTCAAAGGTTTATGATTGGCGGGAGGTTGCGGCAATCGCCAGAATGCGGGGGATGGCCTCGGCAAGTGGACCAGGGGTGCGGAAGCCGGCCGCTTTAATGTGTCCACCACCACCAAGCGCTTTGGCCCAGGCAGCCACGTTGACGCCTTCGTGAGTAGTGCGGAAACTGCCTTTAACTTGGCCATCAGCACGTTCTTCGACCACCAGTGCAGCCGAACCATCGCTTAAATAGTTCAACAAATTGGACATTCCTTCGCTTGCGCCTGGGGCTACGTTAAATTTTTTATAATCATCTTGCGTGATCCACGTGTACACCACATCACTTTTTTCGTCGTGGGTTAAGCGCGTCAGCACCTCGCCCCACAATTTTAGGGTGGGTAAATTTTTGTCGCGGATAACGTAATTTTTAATTTGGGCCCAGTCGGCGCCTTTTTTAATCAGTTCACTGCCGATCCATAAGGCGAGTTTGGTAGTACCGCCATTGGTAAATGTGCCGGTGTCTGTGAGTAGGCCAGTCATGAGCGAAGTGGCCATGTGGGCGGTAATTGGGACGCGGTTGTGGGTGAATAGTTGGTACAAAATTTCGTTGGTTGAAGACGCTGTTGGTATGACCAAATTCACGTCGCCGTAATGTTGGTTAGTAGGGTGGTGGTCAATGTTGATAATAGTGGGGCGGATTGTTAGAGCGGCTAAGTGATCGGCAATGCCAGCGTAGATTGGATCGCCCGAGTCCACCACAACAATGTGCGAAAATTCTTCCTGCCACACGGCTGGGTCACTGGTCAAAATTTCGATGTGGGGGAGATAGTCAAAATGTGCGCTGGCTGGGGTGGCGCAAAAAATCCGGCGCGGAATATTGTGCAGGTGTAAAAACTCAGCCAGGGCTGTGGCCGCGCCCAGGGCATCGCCGTCCGGGTTTTGGTGCGGGATAATTAGGACCCGTGTTGCACCCCGGAGGTGGGTGTGAATTTGGCGGAATAAACGGTGCATAAGAGGTCGAACAAGCTGGCCAGTATACGAGGTTTGGGCGGGGTTGTCAAGGGAGGGGTCAAGTTGCTATACTAGGCCCTACGCTATGTACCTGAAGAAATTGGAAATCGCCGGCTTTAAGTCGTTTGCCAATACCACTACCTTAACCTTTCCCGCCCCAGCTGACGGGCGTTTTGGTATTACCGGGATTGTGGGGCCAAATGGCAGTGGCAAAAGTAATACGGCCGACGCGATTCGGTGGGTTTTGGGTGAGCAGAGTTTAAAGCAACTGCGTGGCAAGAAAAGCGAGGACGTGATTTTTGGTGGGTCTGAGGGGCGCGGCAAAATGAGTTTGGCCAGCGTCAGTATGGTGCTCGACAACAGTGACAAGCGCGCCGGCCTTGATTACGAAGAGCTCGTGTTAACGCGTCGTTTGTACCGCACGGGCGAAAGTGAATATTTGATTAATGGTAATCCAGTGCGTTTGCTTGATTTGCAAATTGTACTCGCGCAGGCCCAGTTTGGTCACTCCTCGTATGGCGTGGTCGGGCAGGGCATGATCGATCGTCTGCTATTGCAAACGGCCACCGAACGTAAATCTTTTTTTGACGAAGCCGTTGGAATTAAGGAATTTCAATTAAAGCGTCATCATGCGTATCTAAAATTAACGCGCACGCACGAACATATTCGCGAGGCTGACCGTTTGCTCCAAGAAGTTGAACCACATCTAAAGAGTTTGCGTCGCCAGGTTAAAAAGCTCGAGGAGCGCCAGGAAGTTGAAGTGGCGTTGCGCGAAACGCAAGAGCGCTATTATGCGAATCACTATCGCAGTCTGTCCGTGCACATGGCCGAGTATGACCAAAAAATTACGGTCCTTGACCGTGGTTATGCGGCAGCGCACGAAAAATTAGCGCGCATTCAGGGCGAGCTCGCCGAGTTAGCGCGCGAAGCGTCGCAGCAAGAACAATTTAATGACTTGCAAAACAAGCACCAAAATTTGGTAAATCAAAAAAATGAGTTTGAGCGCGAGCGTTCGGTGTTGGCTGGTAAATTGCAAACCGAATATGCCAAAGCTGGGCGCCACAATGTGGCCTGGTTGGAGCAGAAAATTGCAGATTTGCAGCAACGCGCGGTCATTAGCCGAACCGATTTAGAAGCGGCCAAAAAACAATTGGCTGCAGCCCAGGCCGAAGCCCAGGCCAAAACAAATGTGCTCGCTGATTTGGAAACCAAAAAATTGGCGGCCGAAACACGCCGCAGCGCGGCTGAAAAGAAATTATTTGACGCGCGCCAAACTGAACAGGATTTGTCACTGACTGGACTCCGCAGTGCGCAGGCGATTTTACAACACCAACACCAATTTGGTGGCACCGTGCATGGTTTGGTCGCACAACTCGCGACTGCGCGCGAAGAATTGCGTCTAGCACTCGAAGTGGCGGCTGGTTCGCATTTATCATCATTGGTGGTAGAGGACGACCGTGTGGCCGAGCGGGCGATTAATTTTTTGAAACAAGCCCAACTCGGTGTCGCGACCTTTTTGCCACTCAATAAAATTCGTCCCCGCCCACTGCCACATGATATTGATTATATTTTGCACCAACCAGGTGTACGCGGTTTGGCCACTGACCTGTTGAAGTATCGCCAGGAATTCAAAGATATTTTTACCTTTATTTACGGCGCCACGATTGTGGTTGATGATATTGAAGTCGCGCGCAGTGTGGGAATCGGTCGCGTACGCATGGTCACGCTCGATGGTGATTTGCTCGAAACTAGCGGTTCGATGAAAGGTGGTTTCCGTCGTCGCACTGCCGTTGGTTTGCATTTTGCGGCCAGCGCTGGCACGGCGATTTCTGATAGTGCCGAAACCTTCCAACAAGAAATTGCGAACATTCAACGAGAATTAAGTGAAATTGAAACAGCGCGCACTGCTGCCCAGCAAGCTGTGTTTACAGCTCAATCGAATGCAACTACCCGTCAACAGCGCATTGAATTATTAATGTCTCAGGACACGGCGGCGGCTCAGGAAATTTCCGCGCTCGAACTGGAGTTGTCGTTGTACTCACTCAATCCCGAAGAATATAGTACGCTGATGGCGCGTTTGGCTCAGGAAAAAGAAGTGGTTGCGACCAAGATTGCTCAAGCCGAGGCCGAAGTCGCGGCGGTTGCTGCCCAAATTGCAGCGTTAAATGCTGCGGCCGAACACAAGCGCCAACGTGTGTTTACCTTGCAAGACGAAATGCAAATTGCACAAGCCGATTTAAATACTCTTGCCGCAGAAAAAAACGCGGTGCAAATTGAATTGGTAAAATTGCAAACTCGCCGCGAAGATTTGGCGAGCGAAATTTTTAATGAATTAAAAGAACAGCCAGGCATTCTTGAACAGCGTGTTAATGGAGTTTTGTCAGCCGAAGAATTGCGTGACGAAAAGGCCAAAATTGAAACCTTAAAATATAAACTCAGTCAAATCGGTGGGATTGACGAAGAGGTGCTCAAAGAATACGAAACCGCGAACGCGCGTTTTGAAGGGCTCACCACTGAATTAAATGATTTGAAAAAAGCAGCGGCCGATATTACTCAACTGATTAGCGAGCTCGACGAAGTAATGAAGAAAAAACACACGCAGGCCTTTAGTAAAATTAAAAAAGAGTTTAGTCGGTACTTTAGTATTTTGTTCGAAGGCGGCAAAGCGGAATTGATCGAGGTATACAGTTCACCAGAAGAAAAAACAGTCGAAGGGGAAGAGGGCGGGGAAGTGGCTGAGTCAAACGAGGACGTGCCAGTAAAAGGCAAGATTTTGACCGGTATCGAGGTCACGGCTTGCCCACCAGGCAAGAAAATCACCAACCTGGCCGCGCTCTCGGGTGGGGAGCGTACCCTGACTTCGATTGCGCTCGTCTGTGCCATTCTCCATACCAACCCACCACCATTCGTATTTTTGGACGAAGTCGAGGCCGCCTTGGACGAGGCCAATACCCTCCGGTTTACCCGGATTTTGCAAGAATTGGCCACTCGCTCGCAGTTCATCCTGATTACCCACAACCGCACCACCATGCACGCCGCCGATGTCCTCTACGGGGTCACCATGGGCAACGACGGGGTTAGTCGCCTGGTAAGCGTGAATATGGCCGAGGCAGCCCAGGCCGCAGTGCCAGCTAAAGCTTGACAAAACCCCGGCTTTGGGCTATTATACGCCCCATGAGTCCGTCACACGCTCTGCTTTTATTAAACCTTTGGTATGTTGATGATTCGTTTACAGCGCTTGGGTAAACTCAAGCAGCCAACCTACCGTTTGATTGTTTCGGAAAAAAACCGCGACACTCAATACGGCAGTTTGGAAATCCTGGGTAACTACAACCCAGTGCAAAATCCACCGCTCGTTAACCTAAAAAAAGAGCGTATCCAGCATTGGATCTCGGTCGGCGCCCAGATGTCGCCAACCGTTAGCAACCTCCTCATTTCGCAGGGTGTGATCGAAGGCAAGAAACAGGGTCCTGTTTCCTTGAATGCCAAGCGTCGCAAGAAGCTGGCTGACAAGAAGGCTGCCGAGGCCGAAGCCAAGGCAAAAGCCGAAGCTGCCGCGTAATACTTCTAAAAACTGTCCCCCTCGGGACAGTTTTTTCTTGACGGAAGCCCCACCTTCTGCTATTCTAGCCTGGCATTTGACCAGAGCGCACTTTGGGTCAAAGGCATTTATTAAGTAAGTTTGATATGAACCAAGATCAGCAATTCCTGGAATTCGTAGTGAAGTCGATTGTTAATAACCCAGACGGTGTTAAAACCACCCGCACTGTGGACGAACGCGGCGTCCTCATCACCCTCGATGTGGCTGCTGGCGATATTGGCTATGTAATTGGTCGCCAAGGCCAGACTGTTCGTGCTATCCGCACTTTGCTCCGCGTTGTTGGTGCCAAGAACAATGCCAGTGTCAACCTTAAGATTAATGAACCAGAAGGTGGTCGTGGCCCACGTTTTGAACGTGACCGCAGCGAGGACCGCTCACAGCGTCCTGCTCAGCCACAGGCTCAGTCAAACAATGCGACCAGTCTCGACGACGTTGATACCAGCGCCATCGACGGTCTCGACTTCTAAAAACAAAACCCCGCCTAGCGGGGTAGGGACCAATAGCTCAGTTGGTTAGAGCGTCACATTGACATTGTGAAGGTCAGAGGTTCGAATCCTCT
>CAYMID010000016.1:0-18373 GCA_964390625.1 uncultured Gammaproteobacteria bacterium
ACCCACATGGTCAAAATAATATTGTGCGGGTGATGGAACACTTCAATACGTTTGTCCTGACGGAACGGACGGATTTCCTGGGAATAGGCGGCGAGTCCAGCACCGCGGAGGGGGTGAATTTTTAAATAGGCGACAGTTTCGCTCCACATGTCGCGGCGTAATTGGCCAGAGCGATTTTGGGCGAGCAGCTCTTGTTTGAGACTGGAATTTGCTGGTAGTAAAAATACACCAACCAGGGCAAGGGTGGCGCCGGCGACGGCAAACCAGCGGGTTTTGCGCCATACAATTAAGGTCACGCCAATGGCTGCGGCTACGCCCATTAAGCCGGCCGTTGATTTGGCAAAAATAATCCCGAGCAATCCGAGTGGCAGATAGATGAGACCAAGTGCGCGCAGTAAATTATTTTTTTGCAGTATCAAATAGGCCGCAATTGGCATCAACATCGCCAACCACAAACCAACCGCGTTGGGGAAACCGTACCAGCCCGTAACGCGATACGAATTTTGTTTAGCCCAAAAACTGTGTGGCACCATCCAGCCAGTGAAGTGTTGGTAGACGGCGAGCGCAGCGGTAATAATTCCGCCTGCGATCAGGCCGGTCGCGAGTTTGTGCCAATCAGCGCGCGTGCGGACAATCGTGGCCGCGATCACACCGACAATAATTGGCTCAACGTAAAACGCACGCCATTCACCAAGTGCGGCACGTAAATGTGGACTTAGGATTGCATTAATCGTGGCGCCAAACAAAAAAGTGCCAGTGGCAATTGCCAATGCGCGATTATTTTTGATAAGCGCACCAAGTTCGCGCCAACTCTGTTTACCGCGTGCTAGCCACCCCAAAATTAGGGCCCAAATCATTACCTCTAATAGTGTGGTTGGCAGCGAACCAATCGAAAACCGAATCAAGTAGGTGGGCAGCAGTGCTAGAATGAGTGCTAAAAAATAAATCATATGCCCTATAATAACATGGCGAAAATTTATGCACAATTTCATGCATCTTTTGCACAACTTCTCCACTCTTTATCCCGAATGAGGTACTTTTGGGGCGAATTTAAATCTTTACCTTTTTGGTATTAAATCGGTACAATATTTGTACCAAATTAGTAAAGATTTTTTACTTTTTCATTTTTGACCTATAAGCACCTATGCCCATGGTTCATTTTAGCTTCACTGAAGAGTTGGATAATCGAGTTAAAAAAATTATGCACACAACCTGCCAATCAACTTGAAAAAAGTCCATTTGAGTATATCCGGGAACAGCACCCAAGCCAATTTACACACCCTATGCCTGAGGGCGATTAAATAAATCGGTCAGTGTGCTGGTTTTGATAACACCAAGTCCAAGGATGCAGAGGGCATAAGCGGCGCCACTAAGTAGTATGGTTAGGGCCACTGGCCAGGTGGAGGTTTGCCAAATGACTAAGGCCATGACAAATCCAGCGATAATGGTTTTGGCCAGTGGTTTGAGGGATAAGTGGCCAGGCAGCAAGCGACTGACGGTAAAAGCCAATAGTAAACCAGCATACCATTCGGAAAAAACCGTCCAACTAGCGGCCCCAAGCCAACCATACCGTGGAATTGTCCATAAGTAGCCGGCCAAAGTGATCAGGGCATTGGAAATATAAATCCACATGGTTGATTTTTGACGGTTAATCGCGACCGCGGCGTGGCCAAAAACTGCCCCTACAAACACACCGAGCACTGCCCATGCCAGTAAACTGAGCATTGGGGCGGCGGGCGCAAATTCGGCCCCAAAAACCAGGGGAAGAAGTCGTGGGGCCAAGAGCGAGGCGCCAACAGTAATTGGAATACCGACCACCATGAGAATATTAAAACTTTGCTGGTACCGTTCGGTAAATTCACTTTCATCGTGTTTGGCCCAACTAGCCGCCAAGAGGGGGAGCATGACCCCCATAATCATCATGGCGAGTTGGGTTAAGATATCAATGACCCGGTAAGTCGCGCCATACCAGCCAACTTCGGTTTGACTGCGGTATAGAGTTAGTAGTAGGGTGTCGCCTTTTAAATAAACAACGTTAAAAATAATCGAAATGGCAATCGGCCACATTTTAAGGGTGACTTCGCGCCAAATGTGAGGGCTGAACGCCAAGCCAGCCGGGTGTTCGCGTCTGGCTTGTGACCACAGGACTGTAGTAAAAATTAAACTCCCCCCAGCCACTGCGGCCATTAATGGCAAAAAACTTGCCCCAAAATGAATGAGGGTCCACATGGCAACCACAAGCGCGAGACGGCCAGTCACTTCGCCCAACACCACAATGTGCATGCGCAAGCGGTATTGATAGAAACCAGTTAAAACTTGGTTAAGGGCATTACCAACAAACGAAATGGCCATCAGGGCAATGGCCCATTTTACGGTTGCTGGGTAGGGGAATAACAAACTAACTGCAGGCGCAATCATGAAAAAAATACCAGCCGTGGCAAAGCGGTAACCCAACAGATTTGGCAGCAGTACTTCTTGGCGGTGTTTGCCCTCGCCCAACATTTGCGCGGTCACTGGGATTAACCCAAAATCAACCATGATTCCGGCAAATTGCAAAAAGGTAATGGCAGTAGTGTACCAACCAAATTGCTCTGGACCTAAATAACGACCAAGCATGGCAATGGCCGCTAAACCGAGAATGGTCGAAACGATTTTTCCAACTAGTTGAACCCCAGTATTAAGGGCAATTTTACGATTCAAACTCATATGCGCGAGTATAGCATGCAGTGGTTTTTTTTGGTATACTACCAAAACTATGCGCAATCCATTTGTTGTTAGATTTGCACGCTTAGCAGCTTTGTTTTTTATCTTTTTATTTGTAGCTGTTCCGCAGATTACCTTGGCCGCTGCTCCAGTGGTGAAGATTAGCGATCCGCGTTATGCTGCGGTGATGACAGCACAATCGTTGAAAGATCCTGTTGCTATTAAGGCGGGCCAGTCTATTTCTGTTACTTTTTCATTCAAGAATACTGGCACAGTTACCTGGGACAATACAGGCAAAAATTATTTGTCGGCTTACACTATGGAGCCGCGTGATCGAAGTTCGGCCTTTAAAGGGGCGGGTTGGGTGAGTGCCAAACAAACTGCAAAAATGACCGGTGTGGTTAAACCAGGCCAAACTGGCAAGCTGACCGTTTCGTTTAAAGCACCAAACAAAGCGGGTACCTATACGGAAAAATTTTATTTAGCCGCGGAGAATAAAACTTGGGTTAAGGGCGGCTATTTTTTCGTTAAGTTTAATGTGACTGGTGCAGCCACAAGTAAGCCAAGCACGGATTTGGAAGAAGCTGTACCAGGTAGTGAAGATGAACAGGTGGCGGCGATCAGCGCGAACCGTTTCTTTTTGGGGCAACGCACACTCACTGGTCAGGGTGGTACCCCAATTTCGTTCATGGTGGGTTATCAAAACACTGGCAGCTCGGCGTGGAATAATTATCGCTTTGTGTTGGCGAGTGCGACTGGCACAAATCAAAGTGTTTTTGCAGATAGTAGTTGGGTCGATGGCCAAACAGCGATTAATCGTTCCGCTGTAGTTGGCGTGAACGGCTATCTGCGCGACACGTTAACTCTGCGATTGCCAGCACAAGCTGGTTCGTACACGGCCGCAATTGACTTGCTGGTCAACGGACAGCGTGTACCAGGAGCCACGATTTTTTTGCCTGTGACCGTGACCGCAGGTGCACCCTCGGGGTATGTTATTCCTAGTTTTGGGAATGCAATTGATTCTTTGGCTAACCAAATTCCGCGTTTAACGGAAGAGCCAACGATTCGGGTTGGTTTGTGGAAACCAGATGGCGACGTATACTTTTTATCTGACGAAGACGATTACCAAATTTATCAGGGCACTACACTCGTGAGTACAACTTTACCGCGTGGTTACAGTGCGCAGCTTACTTTCGATGGTACTGATTACAGTTTAAAGGCTGGTGATATTGCGGTGACTGGACCAGACTATATCCGGTTGGTTCCGGCAACAAACCAACATGCTGTCTTTGTGCTAACAAACTTTGATCGACCAATTTCGGGTCGCACTGGCGTTAACTTTAATAAATACCGTGGGGCCATGGAATTGCGTCAAGCTCGTGATGCGGAAAAGAATCTTTACGTGATTAATGAATTGTTAATGGAAGACTATGTGAATGGAATTGGGGAGAACGCAAATGGTTCGCCAATTGAATACCTTAAAGCCCAAGCCGTAGCTCAGCGCACCTATGCGTACTACACGATGGAGTATACGGCCAAATATAAAACGCGGTATTTTGATGTGGTGGCACATACGGGCGACCAACTGTATCTAGGTTATAACAGTGAACAACGGATGACTAATTTTGTGAGCGCAGCCCAAGCCACGCGCGGTTACATGGTCACGTACAATAGCGAGATTGTGATCACACCGTATTTTGGAAATGCAGACACCCACACACGTTCGTGGACCGAGGTGTGGGGTGGCAAGGAAAAACCATGGCTAGTGCCGGTTGCAACTATATA
Source organism: uncultured Gammaproteobacteria bacterium (assembly GCA_964390625.1). Taxonomy (GTDB): domain Bacteria; phylum Patescibacteriota; class Patescibacteriia; order Magasanikbacterales; family UBA922; genus 2-12-FULL-41-16. The sequence goes on from CAYMID010000016.1 coordinate 4,489, forward strand.
TGATGACCGGGCAAATAAAAAACTCTTTGGTCATGGAGTGGGCATGAGTCAGCGTGACGCAGCGTATCGTGCAGATGAAACCGGGGCTGACTTCATTTCTCTCCTCAAGTATTATTACACTGGCGTGGATGTGAGCAAAATTTACTAGAGACCTAAACAAAAAGACGACCGTGTGGCCGTCTTTTTTGTCTGTGCATTATTCCAGTGGCGGCGCGTCTTCGCCTTCGGCTGGAGTGTCGAGTTCTTCTGGCGGCGCAGTTTCACCGCGTTCCACTGCTTCCCAAACTTTTTCATTGATAGCTTTGATCAGTTTAGGATTTTCGCGTAAGTATTGCTTGGCTTTTTCGCGACCAACACCAAGTTTTTCCTCGCCGAATGCAAAACTGTTACCAGACTTAGTCACTACGCGGTGGAGCACACCAGTGTCGAGTGCGTCACCTGAAATCGAGATACCTTCGTTATACATGATATCGAATTCAGTGGTGCGGAATGGGGCCGCGACTTTGTTTTTAACCACTTTAATTTTAACGCGATTACCAATGACTTTTTCACCCTGTTTAATTTGGGCAGCGCGACGAATTTCAATGCGGACTGAAGCGTAGAATTTAAGCGCGTTACCACCAGTGGTTGTTTCTGGGTTACCAAAGAAGACGCCAATCTTTTGGCGGATTTGGTTGATGAAAATTACCACAGTGTTGCTTTTGCTAATGATACCCGTGAGTTTGCGCAGCGCCTGACTCATTAAGCGAGCCTGCAAACCCATGTGGGAATCACCCATTTCGCCTTCAATTTCGGCTTTTGGTACGAGGGCTGCAACCGAGTCAACTACAACCACATCAACGGCATTGGAGCGCACGAGGGTTTCCACAATGTCGAGGGCTTGTTCACCAGTATCTGGTTGTGAAATCAGCAAATTGTCTACATCTACGCCAATTTTGCGGGCATAGTCTGGGTCGAGTGCGTGTTCGGCATCCACAAACGCGGCCATACCGCCTTTCTTTTGTACTTCGGCAATAATGTGCTGGGCGAGTGTGGTCTTACCACTGGCTTCTGGTCCAAAAATTTCAATAATACGACCACGTGGGACACCACCAACGCCCAGGGCAATGTCGAGCGAGAGGGAACCAGTCGAAACAGCGTCAACTTCGCTGCGTTTGGCTTCGCCAAAGCGCATAATTGCGTTTTCGCCAAATTTTTCTTTGATTAATTCAATCGCACTAGCGGCAGCTTTGAGTTTGGCTTGTTGTTCATCAGAAGTTTTGGTTTTTGCCATATTGGAAAAATTAAAAAACAGGTACCACGCCTATAGCTATGGTACCTGTTTACCGTACTTGCGTCAAACCACTAACTGCCACTGGCCGGTGCTTCGGCTCGGCCAACTTGTGGCGTTTCGCGGTAAATAATGTGACGTGTGGCCTGGGTGGTTTTACCGTGTTTTTTTTCGGCCGTGATGACTACTGTGTTGATGCCTGGTTGCAACATGAGAGCCTGGTTAAAGCGACCATCTTCGTCACTCATTACTGATTGTCCGTTGATAGCTACTTTTACTTCGGGTTCAGTTAAACCACTTACAGTGACTTCGTGATTTGATGAGATTAGACCTTCGTTGGGGCCCATTAATGTTAATTCGGGTGGGCGGACCGTGTGGCGTACTTGCCAACCCAAGTAGCCTAAGCAAAGTGCCATGACACTGCTAGCCACGCCCCAACGCAATAAGCTTGGTAGGTTTGACAAGTGCCAGCGTCCAAACGCATTGGGTGTTGCTGTTGGAATAGATTCGTTTAAACAGACCTCTGCCAAAAGCGGCTCTGGATCAAGACCTACTGTAAGGGCGTATTTTTTAATAAATTGGCGACGATACAAGGCGGACACCCCGGCGCACTGTCCAGCTTCTACGGCAACCAAATGCTCTTTCATTAGTTTTGTTTTGGCACTAATAATTTCGAGTGTCCAACCTTTAACCAGTCGTGCTTCGCGCAACCGAACACCGACCGGAATTACCTGGGTCTCAAGAGTTTTTTTAACAAATTCAGCCATAATTTAGAAGGGCAAGGCCTTGCCTTTGGTGTCTTCGTCTTCGGAATCTTCTTCGGTGTCGTCTAATTCTGCCTCTTCGTCTTCATCAGACTCGGGCGCACTAAAAACATTAAGCTCTTGGCCTGCACCCATTGTAGCAGATTCACCCTCGTCTGTCACAAACACTTCTCGTGGTTTGGCCCCATCGGCTGGGCCAACAATGCCTGCCTGTTCCAATTCATCAAGCAAACGCGCGGCACGAGCATAACCAACCTTCATACGGCGCTGAAGTAGCGAGGCGCTGGCCTTACCAGCCTGGATCACAAAGCGTTTTGCATCTTCAAACAGTGCATCTTGTTCGTCAGTTGGACCACCAAACATGCTACCTGTAGCACTGCCAGTTTGCGAACCGACAATCGATTCATCGTATTCGGGCTCCTCGTCACCCTTGAGATAATCAACCACGCGTTTCATTTCTTCTTCAGATATGAATGCGCCTTGAATACGGATTGGGCGTGATAATTCAGCGCACGAATATAACATGTCGCCACGTCCCAATAATTTTTCGGCTCCAGGTGAATCCAAAATGGTACGGGAGTCAATTACCGATGCGACCGAAAAGGCAATACGGCCTGGAATATTTGCTTTCATTAAACCGGTAATCACATCTACGCTCGGACGTTGAGTGGCTACAATCAGGTGAATACCAACGGCGCGGGCCATCTGGGCCAAACGAATAATACCTGATTCGATTTCATTGGCCGCAGCGGCCATTAAGTCAGCCAACTCATCAATTACAAAAACTATATAAGGCATCTTTGCTTCAGGGTGTTTTTGGTTGTATGAACCAATATCGCGACTGCCAACTGATGCAAGTACCTCAAATCGGCGTTCCATTTCGCCAATCGTCCATTTGAGAGCGTTGACGGTTTTTTGAACATTGGTAATTACAGGTGTGAGCAAGTGGGGAATCCCATTGTACAGAGTTAATTCAACCCGTTTTGGATCGACCATAATGAGACGCAGGGTTTCAGCCGTGTTTTGGTAGAGCAAACCCATAATAATGGTGTTCATACACACGGTTTTGCCTGAACCAGTTGCACCAGCGACCAGCAAGTGGGGGAGGCGCGGCAAATCGCCAAACCAAACTTTTCCAGCCACGTCCTTACCTAACAGTAACTTCATGTTGTGGTTACGTTGACGGAAGTCTTTATCCTCGAGCAGCTCTTTGAAACTGACCACCGCGGTTTTTTGGTTTGGCACCTCGACTCCAACCAGTGATTTGCCAGGGATTGGCGCTTCAATACGAATTGGGTGTGCGGCTAGTGCTAGGGCCAAGTCATTGCTGAGGCCAGTAATGCGCGACAATTTTACGCCTGCCGCCGGTTTCATGGTGTATTGCGTTACGGTCGGACCGACGCGCACTTCGCCCATGTCTACGTCAATGTTGAATTGTTCAAAGGTATCCTTAATAATCGCTGCATTTGCGTCAATGTCACCGCTGGTTGGTTTGCCACGTTTGTCAGATAACAAATCAAGTGGTGGCAAATTCTTGATTACGACTTTTTTGGACCACACGTCGTTGGCCGCTGGTTCCTCACTCTCTTCCTCGTCTTCTTCATCTTCATCCTCATCGTCTCCGTTTCGTACAACCAAGGCTTTTTTCTTAAATTGGGGAGCACCAGCTTCCACCTCTTCGTCCCCTTCGTCTGTTTCTTGGTCATCGTCGCTTTCTTCGTCTTCTTCTGGTTCCTCTTCTTCCTCATCTCCGCTATTATCGGCTACTCGTACATGAGAAATTTGCTTACGTTCACCTGGTACAAAAATACGGCGTACACCGCGGCCAATGGCTTGACCTAGGGCCACAAAAATCGACAACACTGCGCGATACATTTCCAAAAAGCTGCCGATAAACGGTTGAAATACGAGCAAAACGCCAACAATTGCCAGGGCAATCAACACAATCCAAGCCGCAATCGTGCCAAAGTATGTTTGTAACAACCAGGCCGCCATGCCTAGAATTCCACCACCTTGGCCAGCGAGGGCCGCATCCCACATTTCGGCTGGGACAAAGTGCAAGTGAAAAACACTACACACCGAAACAAAAAACAGCAATCCACCCAAGGTGTGCGTGGGGTGGTATTCATATTCTTTGCCCAATACCATGAACCAAGTAATCAGCAAAATTGCTGGAGGTACAGCGTAGCGCATACTCCCAAATAAGGCGCTAAGCACGTAGTCATTTAACATGATGCCAACCACACCAGCCTTGCCAACAAAACTTAAGGCAATAATGATCGCCACCACTGCTAACACAACGACAATAATCCCACGTGAGAGCGTAGGGTTAAGTATAGAATCAGACTGCCGCCGTCGTGGCATAGAAGGTAATGACTGAACACAATTATAGCATAAAATTTGAAAAGGAGGTAGATAACGCCTTTTGTGGTGTTTTTTTGTTTGTTTTGTTAGACTAAAACTATGGAAACCGTTGAAAAAGAAAAAATTGAGCTAAAGTTTTGGCAAGAATCACCGTACGAAAGTCCGGATAGGTTTTCAATCTCTAGTTTGATTTACAAATTATCCGAAGCGCGGGTATTTTTGTATAAATTAGAAAAGCACGGGCAATTTTTCGCCAATGCACAATCAATCTTAGAAATTGGTGCGGGGCAGGGTTGGGCGGCGGCATTGATTAAACATTTGTATCAAAAATCACACGTGACAATTTCGGATATTAGTGCTGATGCGGTTTCATTAGCGAAATATTGGGAAAACTTTTTTTGTGTTCAACTTGATCAGAAGTTGGCCTGTAAGAGTTACCAAGTTCCACTGCCGGATAATTCAGTTGATTTGGTATACGCGTTTCAATCGGCCCATCATTTTACCGAACAACTCCAAACATTGACCGAAGTACGGCGTATTTTGAAACCCGGAGGACACCTTTTGTACCTACACGAACCGTCATGCCAAAAGTTTGTGTATCCATTGGCCTACTATCGAGTTAACAAAAAACGTCCGTATGTGCCTGAGGACGTTTTGGTATATACAGACGTTATACAGATGGCCCGTACAGCTGGTTTTAGCAAAATTGAACTACAATTTGATCCCACATTGCTCAACCGTGGGGCAATCGAGACTGTTTATTTTTATTTTTTACAAAAAATTCCTGGACTGCGGAGACTATTGCCGTGTACTGCTGATTATATTTTTACAAAAGAAAAGACCGGCTAAACCGGTCTTTTTTTGGCTAATTTAAGCCTGTTTATTGGCTGTAGACTTATTCCTCGCTAAGACCTAGTTTTTCTTCGATTACGGTTAAACTGCTCGCCAGGGCATCGGCATCGGCCCGGGCCCGGTCATCGAGCTGGTGTAGCTGGCCACGCAGATCACTGAGGCCGCGGTCTAGGTTTGTACCAAAGTGATTGATTTGTTGGCGGCACTGCTGAACGGTAACCTCTAGGTTCCCTAGGGTGTCGAGGATGTCGCCTAGGAGACGGGGTAGGTCGCTAATATTAAAATCAGGTACATACGTAGTAGTAGCCATAAAATAGTGGGTAGACTGCCGTGGCGCTCTCAACGGGCAGCATAGGTAGTATTAAGGAGGGGAGAGGGTAAGTCAATTTTTGAAAAAATGCCTAGGAGACTGTGGATAAACTCGGACTTATCCCCCTGTTATCCACATATGGCTTAAAAAATACCTTATTTTAGCCAAAATCTGTTTGAGCATTGACAAAAAACAGCAACTTGTTCTGTACTTGACAAAGGCGTATAATTCTCGTATGATTGTGGAGCTAATTTAGCTCGTGGTTCTGGCTCTGCCAAGAGCCGGGAGATTGGTAACACCATGCCCGCCCTACCAACCCCATAAGCATTCCTTAAGAACAATCCTTTGCCCCAAGGAATTTTTTTGTTTAATACGCCAACCAGACTATGCCCCCAGTCTACAAGCGCCAACCAGGAAAAGAAGTCGAACGTAAATTCTTTACGCCAATTCGTGACGCCGTGGAAACACCGGATTTGATCGAAGTGCAAAAAATGTCGTACGAATGGTTCCTTAAAGATGGTGTTCGCGAGTTATTCGACGAAGTTTCGCCTATCACTGATTTTACTGGCCGTGATTTAGAGCTTTCGTTCGAAGAGTATTACCTCGACGAGGCCAAATTTGACGAAGCCCACTGCCGCGCCAAGAACATTACCTACGAAGCACCTCTCCGTGTGCAGGTAAAGTTGGTCAACAAACGCACGGGCAAGTCCAACAAACAAGAAATTTATTTGGGCGACGTACCACTCATGACCAACCGTGGTACTTTCATGATCAATGGTATTGAGCGTGTTGTTGTATCGCAGCTCATTCGTAGTCCAGGTGCCTTCTTTACGGCCGATGCAGTTCGTGGCCGTCGTTTTTATGGGGCCAAAATTATCCCAAACCGTGGGGCTTGGATCGAAGTCGAAACTGACCAAAACAATGTAATTTGGGTCAAGGTTGACCGCAAACGCAAAGTCGCCGCTACTTCATTGTTGCGTGCCTTTGGCATGTCCAACGACGATGACATCCGTGCTGCCTTCAAGAACGTAAACAACCACCCAAACATTGATTACATCGAAGAAACTCTTAAAAAAGACACGGCTGCCAACGAAGAAGAAGGTTTGATCGAGGTGTACCGCCGTATTCGTCCGGGCGACCTCGCGACCGCAGACAATGCCAAGAGTTTGATTCATGCCATGTTCTTTAACTTTGACCGTTACGACTTGGGCAAAGTTGGTGTGTACAAATTCGCCACCAAATTTAACTTGCAATACACTGACGAGCAGTTGGAAAGCAAAGAAACACGCGTGCTTTCGCTCGAAAAATTGATTCAAGTTTTGGCCGAAGTAATTCGCCTGAACGTGACTCAGGAAATTCCTGATGATATCGACCACCTTGGTAACCGCCGCGTGCGTGCGGTTGGTGAACTCGTGCAGAATCGTTTCCGCATTGGTTTGGCTCGCATGGAACGCATTATCAAGGACCGCATGAGTACCATGGATATTGATAGTATTGTGCCAAACAAGCTGATCAATGCCCGTCCGGTAATTAGTGTGATCCGCGAATTCTTTATGAGTTCGCAGTTGTCACAATTCATGGACCAGGTTAACCCACTCGCCGAACTTGAACACAAGCGCCGCGTGTCTGCGCTTGGACCTGGTGGTTTGTCTCGCGACCGCGCTGGCTTTGAAGTCCGCGACGTACACAGTACCCACTACGGTCGCATTTGTCCGATTGCGACTCCAGAAGGTCCAAACATTGGTTTGGTTGGCCACTTGTCCATGTTCGCACGCATGAACAATTTTGGTTTCCTCGAAACTCCATATCGCCGTGTGATTAAGAGCGTTGCGAATGCAGCTGAATTTACGACTGGCGAAATTGCCAACGAAGATGTAGCGGGTGTAGTTAAGGCTGGTGAACAAATCACCGCTGATGTGGCCAAGAAATTGGCTGCCAAAAAAGACCTCAAAGAAATTGCAGTCAAACCACGTGTGGGCAGCGAAATTGTGTACCTCAACTCGTTTGAAGAAGAACGCGCTATCACCACCAATGCCAAAGTAACCACTGATGAAAAAGGTTACTTTGCACCTGGTAAGATTCCTGCTCGTGTGCATGGTCAGCCAGCGATTGCCGATGTGGCCACAGTTGATTATGTTGATGTAAGTTCACACCAGATTTTGTCAGTCGCCACCAGTTTGATTCCATTCCTCGAACACGACGACGCCACTCGCGCCCTCATGGGTACGAACATGCAGCGCCAAAGTGTGCCATGTATTAAGGCCGACCCACCACTCGTTGGTACAGGCGTAGAACGCGCTGCGGCCATGTCGAGTGGTTATGTGTACACTGCGGATGACGATGGCGAAATTACCGCCGTTGATGGTAACCACATTGAACTCACCAGCAAGAAGGGTAAGGTTTATACTTACCGCATGCAAAAGTTCATTCGCTCGAATGCTTCCAGCTGCATTAATCAGACCCCAACTGTAAAATTGGGCCAGAAAGTTAAGAAAGGCGACCCAATGTCTGATGGTCCGTCGATCAAGAACGCCGAACTCGCGCTTGGCCAGAACGTACTCGTAGCCTACATGGTGTGGGATGGTTTCAACTACGAAGACGCCATCATCATTTCCGAACGTTTGGTGCAGAAAGACCGCTACACTTCGATTCAGATTGAACACTACACCACTGATGTTCGCGAAACCAAGCTTGGACCAGAAGTTGTCACCAGTGATATTCCAAACGTGAGTGAAGAAAAACTCAAGAACTTGGATTCCGAAGGTATTGTGCGCATTGGCGCCGAAGTTCACTCGGGCGACATTTTGGTTGGTAAGATTACTCCAAAGGGTGAAACCGAATTGACTCCAGAAGAACGTTTACTCCGTGCGATCTTTGGTGAAAAAGCCCGCGACGTGCGCGATTCCTCGTTGTACCTGGAACACGGTGAACAAGGTAAAGTAATTGACGTAAAAGTGTTTTCGGCCGATGCTGGCGACAAGTTGCAGCCAGGCGTGATCAAGCAGGTGCAGGTTACGGTGGCCGACATGCGCAAAGTGCAGGTTGGTGACAAGATGGCTGGCCGTCACGGTAACAAGGGTGTTATTTCCCGCGTGGTGCCAGTGGCTGACATGCCATTCCTCGAAGATGGTACCCCAGTCGACATTATCTTGTCGCCACTTGGTGTTATCTCGCGTATGAACCTTGGTCAGTTGCTCGAAAACCACTTAGGTTTAGCTGCCAATGCTTTGGGTTACCGCGCCGCCACTCCAGTTTTGAATGGTATTACCGAAGAGCAAATTGCCGAAGAACTCAAAAAAGCTGGCCTTCCAGTTGATGGTCAGTCACAATTGTACGATGGTCGTACTGGTGAACCATATGACAACAAGACCACGGTTGGTTACAACTACATGCTCAAACTCAACCACATGGTTGAAGACAAGATTCACCAACGTTCGATTGGTCCATACAGTTTGATTACTCAACAGCCACTTGGTGGTAAGGCCCAATTTGGTGGCCAACGTTTTGGTGAAATGGAAGTGTGGGCCTTGGAAGCATACGGTGCTGCACACACCCTCCAAGAAATGCTCACGATTAAGTCCGACGATGTGCCAGGTCGCGCCAAAGCTTACGAAGCGATTATTAAGGGCGAACAAATTACCAAGATTAACTTACCTGAGTCATTCAACGTACTCGTGCGCGAACTTAAAGGTCTGGCGCTCGATGTTGAATTACAGGACAATCGCAGCGAGGACGAGATTGCCGCGTCAATGCCACCAGCAGAGACTCCGGCACCTGAATCCGCTGAATAATTGGTGTCTAATTTCATCTTCCTATGAATAACCCCAACCCATCCAGCGCTTTGCAGTTCGACGCTTTGCGCCTCAAGGTCGCCTCGCCAGAAGTCATTAAACAATGGTCGTACGGTGAAGTTTACAAGCCAGAAACCATTAACTACCGCACGCAAAAACCAGAAAAAGGTGGTTTGTTTGCCGAAGAAGTATTCGGGCCAACCAAAGACTGGGAATGTTACTGTGGTAAATACAAAAAGATCCGCTACAAGGGCATTGTTTGTGACAAGTGTGGTGTAGAAGTTACCCATTCACTCGTGCGTCGTGAACGCATGGGTCACATTGAATTGTCGACACCAGTGTCACACATTTGGTTCTTACGTACGATTCCATCGCGTCTTGGTTTAGTGCTCGATTTGTCGATCCAAGCGCTCGAAAAAGTAATTTACTTTGCCTCGTTTATCATTACCCACGTTGACGATGCCGAGAAAGACGCGACTGCCGAAGCCCTTAAAAAAGAATACAAGAACAAGCGCAAGCAGCTCGAAGCCTTGCCAGCCGATGCTAACCGCGATGCTAAAATTGCCGCACTTGACGAAGATTACACTCAGGCCGAAGGCGAACTCAAGGAAATCGCCATGCTCAACATTGTGTCCGAAGCCCGCTACCAGGAATTATCAGTGCGCTATGGTCACTTGTTCGAAGCCGGCATTGGTGCGGGTTCGGTGCGCCAACTTTTGGAACGCTTGAATTTAGAAGAAACCATCAAGAATTTGGAAGCGGAAATTGAAAAGAGCAAAGGGGCCAAGCGTGGCCGCCTCGTGCGTCGTGTAAAATTGCTCACCAGTTTGAGCAAGAACAACATCCGCCCAGAGTGGATGATCATGACTGCTATTCCAGTGGTGCCACCAGATTTGCGTCCAATGGTTGCGCTCGACGGTGGTCGTTTTGCCACTTCGGATTTGAACGATTTGTATCGCCGCGTGATTAACCGCAACAATCGTTTGCGTCGCTTGATCGAACTTAACGCTCCAGAAGTTATCTGCCGCAACGAAAAGCGCATGCTCCAGGAAGCGGTTGACGCGCTCATTGATAACAATGCTCGCGCTACTAAAACTGTGCGCGCCTCGACTGGTCAAAAGCGCCAGCTCCGCTCACTCGCGGACATCCTCAAGGGTAAGCAAGGTCGCTTCCGTCAGAACTTACTTGGTAAGCGCGTGGACTACTCTGGTCGTTCGGTAATCGTGGTTGGTCCAAAGCTCAGCATTGACCAATGTGGTTTGCCAAAGATCATGGCCCTCGAACTCTTCAAGCCATTTGTCATGGCCGAAATTATTAAGCGCGGACTTGCTCACAATGTACGCAGCGCCTCCCGCTTTATCGAGAGTAATGCTCCAGAAGTGTGGGATATTTTGGAAAACCTTACCAAGACCACCCGCGTGCTCCTAAACCGTGCCCCAACCTTGCACCGCCTTGGTATCCAGGCTTTCCGTCCGACCCTCGTTGAAGGTAAGGCGATTCGCCTGCACCCACTCGTGTGTGCGGCGTTCAACGCTGACTTTGACGGTGACCAAATGGCCGTCCACCTTCCATTGTCTGAACAGGCCAAGTGGGAAGCGGAAAACCTCATGGCTTCGGAAAAGAACTTGCTTAAGCCAGCGACTGGTTCGCCAGTAATCACCCCACAGCAAGACATTGCGCTTGGTTGTTACTACTTGACCAAATACGATGATACTGACACGGCCGAAGTTAAGAAATTCTTTGCCAACATTACCGAAGCTAAATTTGCGTACAAGACTCGCCACATTAAGCTTAAGGAACGCATCAAGGTTCGTTTCTCGGACATGACCAAGTTCCCAGCCGGCACTGGTCCAATTGTCGAAACCTCAATCGGCCGTATTTTCTTCAACGAAATTTTGCCTGATTTGATTCCTTTCTACAACGAAACCGTAACCAAGAAGCACTTGTCCGCCATCATTCAGTCGCTCCTTGAACACTATGGTCAGGAACGTACGGCCAAGTCGCTCGATGATATCAAGAACTTGGGTTACCGTTACGTCACCAAATCTGGTTACTCGCTTGGTAAAAATCAATTCCCAGAAATTCCACAAAAAGCCGAACTTTTGGCCGAAGGTGACAAGCGTATTGAAGAAGTGGAAGAACAATATGCCGAAGGTTTGCTTACTGACGCCGAACGCCACGCGAAAGTGCTCGAAATCTGGACCGAAATTAAAGACCGTTTGCTTGGTTTTACCAAGGATGTTCTCAACAAGAACGACGCCGTATTTGCGATGATTGACTCTGGTGCCCGTGGTTCATGGGCCCAACTTGGTCAGGTGATTGCGATGAAAGGCTTGGTGGCTTCGCCAAGTGGTGAAATTATCGAACTCCCAGTTAAAGGTAACTTTAAAGAAGGGTTTGAAGTGCTCGAGTTCTTTATCTCGTCCCACGGTACTCGTAAAGGTTTGTCCGATACTGCGCTCCGTACGGCCAACGCTGGTTACTTGACCCGCCGTTTGGTTGACGTGGCTCAGGATGTGATCGTGAAGATTGAAGATTGTGGCGATACCGATGGCGAACACTTCACCAAGACCGAATCCGAACAAATGGGTGAAAAATTATCCGAACGCGTGGCTGGTCGTTTTGTGCTCGCGCCAATTGTGGCCAATGGACAGACCATTGTCGAGAAGGGTGAGGCTGTCACTGCCGAAGCCGCTCGCCAAATTGAAAAACTCGGTGTGACCGAAGCCCACGTGCGTTCAGTGCTCCAGTGTAAGATGGCCAAGGGTGTCTGTGTTAAGTGCTATGGGTATGACTTGTCCAACAACATGCCAGTCAAGCCAGGTGTGGCTGCTGGTGTGATCGCGGCACAGTCCATTGGTGAGCCTGGTACTCAGCTGACCATGCGTACGTTCCACCTTGGTGGTGTGGCTGGTGGCGATATTACTCAAGGTTTGCCTCGCGTTGAAGAATTGTTCGAAGCGCGCTTACCAAAACGCAAAGCCATTTTGGCCGAGACCGCTGGTAAGATCGAAATCGAAGACGCCGATGGTAAAGTAATCACCAGTCCAACTGGCCGCAAGATTTTCGAAGGTCGCCGTGGTCAAAAAATTATCAAGATTCACAGCGAAGGCGAATCCGAAATGACCTTTGATATCAACGCCGAAGACGAAGTGAAGGTGGCCGATGGTGACAAGATCAAGAAAGACGATGTGCTCTTGGTTCGTGGTTCATCGGGCGAAGAAGTTTTGGCCAAGTACAATGGTTCGGCCGAAATCAAGCGCGGCAAACTTATCCTCACGTACGAAGGTGACTCGACCAAGGAATACATTATTCCAATGGGTTACAAACTCTGGGTCAAGACTGGCGACGAAGTGCAAAAAGGTGCCCAGCTTACCGAAGGTAGTATTGACCTGAACGAGTTGCACGAACTCCAGGGTCGCGACGCGGTCCAGCGTTACGTGCTCACCGAAATTCAAGAAATTTACGCCGCTCAGGGTCAACGTTTGAACGATAAACACGTGGAAATCATGATCAAACAGATGTTCAGCCGCGTGTATATCGAGGAAGCCGGCGACACTGACCTCTTGCCAGGTGAAGTGGCTGAAAAGTCGCAACTCATCATTGCTAACCGCGAGGCCGAAGCCGAAGGTAAGCGCCCAGCCAAGGGTCGCGAACTCCTGCTCGGTATTAGTAAAGTTGCGCTCTCGACCCAAAGCTTCTTGTCGGCCGCCTCATTCCAAGAAACTTCGCGTGTGCTCGTCAATGCTGCCATTACTGGTAAAATTGACCACCTCGAAGGCCTCAAGGAAAACGTTATTATCGGCCGCCTCATTCCAGCCGGTACCGGGTTCCGCGAGTAAGATTGCACATAGTGAAATCAGGATACTGGCCTAGCTGGTATCCTGATTTTATTTCTATGCCATTTTTATTAATCAACAAAGCCGCGGGTTGGACCTCGCTCGATGTGGTTGCGAAATTGCGCGGCCTGATTCACATTGAGCGGATTGGTCACGCGGGCACGCTCGACCCGTTTGCGACGGGCTTATTGATTGTGGCCGTGACGCGTGATGCGACCAAGCGCCTCGATGAATTTAAAAATTTGGAAAAAGAATACGAAGTTGAGCTTAAGTTTGGGGCGACAAGCAGTACGTACGATTGTGATGGGGAAATCACAATTAGCCCGAATTTGCGGGCGATTATGCGTGAAGAGTTAGAGCGTGTGCTTGAACACTATCGTGGTTCAATCGAGCAAATTCCACCCATGCATTCGGCCAAAAAAATTAATGGCAAACGTTTGTATCAGCTGGCGTACGAAGGAGTGACCATTGAACGCAAACCGCAAACTGTGACAATTTTTGCGTTGGAGATTTTAGATTTCACACCAGAATCCGCGCGCCTCCGTGTTGTCTGTAGTCCAGGCACTTATATCCGTTCACTCGTGCATGACATTGGCCAAGATCTTGGCGTTGGTGCGTATGCCACTGCCCTCGCACGCACCCGCATTGGCCCATACCATTCCAACCAAGCACACACTCTCGACGAAATTGCCGAA
>CAYMID010000017.1:0-7767 GCA_964390625.1 uncultured Gammaproteobacteria bacterium
CGAATCCGTTCGCCCGCGGGGGTAATATGGGTAATGGCAGTTTGGAATTTCATATATATTTACCTTAGCTGGTTTTACAATAAACTTCAATAGCCGTAAGCATTCTCGTGTACCCCTCATTAGTTAACAGCTCCACAAAATTGTCATGTTTTAAAAATTTTGCATTTACGCCTGGATCATTGATTTGATAGACCTTCTTAAATTCAGCAAGCGTGCGTTGACGCCCACCCTCAAAAGCTGCCGCCTGGAATGCTTCGCAGGCGCGGGCCAAATTACCACCATGGGCCAAGACCCAATTTTCCACACCAATTCCCCCTAGACCACCTTCTGCATGAGCACCTTTCTTGTAGGCGTTGGCCTTTTTAAGCATGTTTTTTGCCGTAATAATATTAGCCAAAACTGTCTTGTACTCGTCATCACCAAAATTAGTTTTGATATCATCTAATTTATCACGGACAGCATCATGCGAACCATATACTGACAAATCTGATTTTTTCACAAATGCAATATCAATATCAACTGATTTGGCACCAATTCCCGGAACACCAAAAAAACGCAACTGATACATGTCTGCAGCCCCATCCCCTGAATGCGATTCGTCTTTGGTTGGCTTAAAAATATCTCTAAGGGCATGCGCAATTGTGGCTACTTTTGATTCGTCGACCACGTCTAGTTTAAGAACTAAATCAAAATCAATATGTTCTGCAGTATTTGTATGTCGGCCAGTCGAGCCAGTATCCAAAAGTTCAGCACCCAAAAGCGAGGTGTCAAATTTTTCTTTTAATCGAATCCCTTGCTCAGACAAAATCCTCTCTAATTTAGTCCGTATTGTACTACTGATGGCAGCCACATCCTCCATCATTTTGGGTAAATCTTTTTTTACAGCCTGTACATCGGCCCACTGAGGGTCAAAATCAGTTGTTGGTTCTAGGATATACTTGCCACCATCATAGTATTCAATTCCTGCGAAAGCTCGACGAGCTTCGTCATACATTTGTGGAGTGAACAAAATTTTTCCTGAAACATCCACAACTGGAATAAAATAGCCATTCTTAACAATTTCCGAAAACAATTTATTCTGTTCAGAATCTTTTACGCAAATAATGTAGTCAACCTCTGTGCTGGCAAAACCTGTTCTGATGCCATAATGATTTGACGATACAACACCAGATTCAAATAATTCATACTTCTTCTGTGAGTAATCAACCTTGGTTCCTGCTTTGGTTATTTGCCATTGACCCCGATCTTTAATTACCAAAATTAAATCACCATAGTTACCTACTACCATACCTTGAACTGCTTTTTTGAATGCATCTGGCCTATTTGTTTGGACCACATCCATCATAACTAAGTCAGTATCAAAGGGAGTAAGATCCGATGACGAGCTTGCTCCCAAATATTCTTTTGCAACCGAACCGTTTTGCAAAATGGAATCAATATATCGTGCATCAACTCCTTTAAGTAAATCGCTTTTCCCAATCGAAAAATACCCAGATCCAGCATTCAGAACGTATTCACGGCCGCGGGCATCGGCAATATTTTTTTTATTTTTCATCGCATTTAACGCCTCACCGACAGACTGAAATCCCAGTGGGCGTAAAAATAACTCAGCCACACGATCGGTAGTTTTTTGTCCTTCCTTAACACCAAGACTGGTTCTTATTTGCTGGTAAACTGTGCGTGCTTGAGCCGCAGTCATATCGTCCTCAGGTAGACCAAAATCGCCAGCTCCAGCCAACTGAGAATTTGCAAATAACGTACTAAGTTTAGCGATAAAATGTTTTATTTTTTTTAATTCCAACGCTGATATTTCTTTAGTCTCATTGTCGAGAAGTGCACATGCGGATTCCCCGGCCTTTAGCACTGATAGATAGTGACGCAGCGATCGGTTGTCTGAGTCAACGTGAACACGCAGCAAATCAGCGTATATGGTCTGCATTCGTTTCTTGTGCCCCGCAGCCTTTAAATAGGGGCTCAGATGCTGGTTAGTCTGCAGAGTCTGTTCCAACCTATCAGCTGAAAAAAGTATTTCAAAAATTTTATACACCTTACCCACTAACGGAAGGTTATTTTTAATAAAGATAGACTCAATCTTGCGGTACGATTCTTTTGGATTTTCCACCTCCAAAAGCATTCTAAGAATAGGCTCCAAAATACGCTGCACTTCCTGGGATGGAGAATTTACAACAGACTCTAACACTTCGATATAAACCAATCGTTTGCTAGCAGGAATTTCAATGAGCTGATCTAGTTTATTTACTATTAAATCCAAAACTGCAGGCTTTGTTACCAAAGGTAAGCATTCCGTCAAAACCTCAACCGTCATTTGGGTGCGTTCTGGTTGTGTTGTAATACGTTCAAGCAAACGTAAATCCAATAAGCACAAAGAATTAGGCGTATTATTCTCTACGAATCGATTGTATACCTGGAATGATTTTCGAGCTGACGCATTGTTAATCGAGCGCAACAAAATATCAACCATCACCGGAATCGAGTGTCGTGTGTCTCCCCACACTTTTCCATCTCCAAGCACAGCAACCACCTCGTTGACTTGTTGCGGATTTTTGGTGAGATACTCAACAATTTTTTCATGCACGAAACGATTCTGGCCAGAGTCTACAAAATCGAAGTATACAGACAACGACTGGTCAAGCTCTTGATTTTTATCATTTGTATTATCATCACTTCGGGGTACCTTATCCGATGCGGTATAGTGAGTTCTTATGGCCGCAGCAATACCGGTTGAATTTTTTTTATTTTTGTAAAGCTTCCTTAGTTCATCAAACCTAAAGTTGAGATGAGATAGGATATTTACTATCTGATTTTCGGCCAGGGGTACCTTGCCATGTGTATATGCCTCTAAAAGAGCTGCTAGTGGCTCCGTGTACTTACCACCCCCAGAACACTCAATTATCCGTCCAACCAAAGCATCCTCTGTTAGACCCAATTTACGGTAATTGGTGATCAAAAAATAGTAATCAGCTTTGGCCAACAATAATTCATATTCTGGTGTGGTGACCAAAGCGGGGTCCTCGGCATAAGCCAGCAATAACGGATTTAGGTTCTCCGCTCTAATATGATGTGCCTGGTGTATTAGTCCGCCCACTTCCGCAGGGAGAACGCCTAAAATTTGATAATTTTCCAAAACAAACTGTGGATTCTGCAAATCTCTTAAATCACCATAATTATTTATTAAACCACCCATTAGGGCGCCCGCAATTTCATGCAACAGGCCAGGCACCTGCTTAAACAATGCCACTGAAGCAACCACGTCAGCAGACGAGGATAGAGCTGGCGCGCACACATGCATGAGTGTATAAGGATCTTTTTCTTTCATCAAGGCCAAAATAGTGGCGGAATCAGTCCGATCATGCTTAGCCAATACAAGATTAAATAAACCAAGGTTCGACAAATCATTTTGAAAAACACCCCTATCCTCCAGTAATGCTTTGACGGTAAACGTATCTAAAGTATCTGTATTTTCGAATATTACAGTCACATCGGTATTACGAAATGAAGCCACTGTAAGTAAGCTAATTTCAATATCTGTAAAACCACAAACCGTCCGCAAAAAAATAGGGTCTTTTACAAAAACCCACGGCAACCGATCACCATATGAACGCACGAATTTTGCAGCTTCTGCGGTCGGCATTTTCCTCACATAATCAATTAGATTCACACCCACAACAGGATCCAGTGAGTAACTTTCATACGCCATTGCATAATCTTCTTGTCCGGCTACGCAGGCTAACTCTGCCAAATCATTCTTTTTAAAATTAATAAAATCCTTAACAAAGCGGTAATGCCTTCCTGTAATATATTCTACACACTCTTTTGATAATCTAGCGGCCTCAGGGTGGGCCAAGATTAATCGCCAAGCTGCTTTGACATTACTAGCGGGCAAGTAGATATGTTCCACGCGTAAATCCCTAATAATGAATTCTCTTACACCTGGATCCAGGTCTGACCAAACATTTAGCCGCTGACGACTTAAAACAGAAAGCAACTCCTTCTCCAGGCGGTTATTAACCTCACTTTCCAGAATATAGGCCCTCCTGATGTTTAGTAGTGTTTGCAATTCTGGGGCGCCAGCCAAATTTTCTGTGGTTGAATTAACAAAATCTTGAGTTGCTTGAGCATGCTCAAAAAAATCATCGCGAACAACTTTGTTTGCAGAATTAGGATCTATTGTATAGGCTTCTCGATACGCAGAAGTTAAATTGTACAAAATAGTCTGAGCACTTGTATCGCTACTCCATGCTTCTTTCAGAGTGCCTAATTTTTTCCACCACTCTACCAATTTTTGCGGACCACCTGTCTGAGTCTCAAGATTTACTATAGGCCAAATTTGAGAGGTCAGCAAAGCCGCGGGCTGTTTCCATAACGTAAAATCTTTTTTGGCTACCGCGTTATACAATCTTAATGCATTATTTGCTATTTTTTTTACCTCCTCATCATACAATTTGGCTTTAAATTCTCTACCAATGACCCCATTTTTACGTAATGCCTCATGAAAATCTTTTTCCGGTACTCCCAAAAAGGATTGCTGTAATTCGTGTTCTATTTTTTTTATTTTTTTTGGATCACTTATGATTTTAAAAATTGCGGTAATTTCATCAGTAATTTGTTCAATAATTACAGGATTATCGGGAATCGCCAACGCCTTGGCTTCCTGCGCCGCCATAAAATCCTGGACTACTTCTTTTGGTTTATGGTAAAAAATATCCGCGACTTTACCCAAAAAATTCGATAAAACACTCCGGGCTGAAGTGGCAACGCGTTCAAGTTCGGCACGCGCTTTGGCTTGTGCTGTAAAATAAGCAGAATCCACATCACCAGTGACCGAGGCATCAAGGGTCTCAATATCAGCCGCAATTTCGCCCTCAAGAGCACCAACCGCGGTCTCAAGTCGCTCCACTTCGGCACGCAACTGAGCGTCGGCCTTCTCTTGATCTTCGTCTGCCGCTTCTGAGCCTTTCTCGTGCTCCAAGCCAGGCACCTTAGTTTTTTCGTCCTGGTCGGCGCTCGACATATAACTTGTTCTGATAAATTTTTTGCAACAACGCCTCATGCTTGTACAAATCTTTTTTTTGCTCGAGTGCGGCCAAAATAGCCAAGCGGCGGCGACGCAATTCGACTAATTTGGCATTAGTTTCTTCGAGTAAAACTTGTAATTTTACACGTTGCGCGGGTGATAACAACATAGAGGCAATGATGCCTCTATGTTACGCTTTTTTAAGTGAGTTCGCAACCTATTTTACGAGCGAAACCAAATCCTCCACCCGCTCGGCCACGCGCACGCCAACGGCCGCGAGAGCGGCCTTTTTTTCAGCCGCGCCTTTGCCACGCTCCACGATGGCGCCAGCATGCCCAATGTTGGTGCCTTCGGGCAAGGAATTCGCAAATTTACCACCAATGTAAATAGCTAATGGTTTAGTGAATTCTTTACGTTCAATGAGGTCAACAATTTCAAACTCATAACTGCCACCATGCTCACCAAAAATAATGACGGCGTGCGTGTCGGGGTCAGCTTCGTATAAGCGCAACACATCGGCATACGTGGTGCCCATGAGCAGGTCGCCACCCACGTGCACGGCCGCACTTTGGCCAAGGCCGGCTTGGCGCACTTGCCACGAAAGTTCGTTGGTCATACCACCACTGCGCGACACAATTCCAATGTGACCAGGCGTAAAAATTTCACGCACGGCCGGCCCACCGACCACACCCATGCGCCCTACGTCGGGCACAATAAAACCCAATGAACTCGGGCCAATTATGCGCACACCCTTTTCTTGCGCCGCCGCCACACAATACGCCGTGTCTTGAATTGGCATACGCTCCACAATCACGCTAATGAGTGGAATATCATTATCAATTGCCTCCATAATCGCGGCTTTGGCGGCAAATGGGGGCACATAAATCGCCGTTGCATTTAGCTCCGGAAATTGGGCGCGGGCCTCGCCAATCGAATTAAACACTGGCCATTCTTCGGCCATTTGTCCACCCTTGCCCGGCGTCACGCCACATAACACTTGTGTGTAATAATCGCCCATGGCTTTTGCAGCCTTCAAACCTTCTTTACCGGTTATGCCCTGCACTAACACTTTAGTATTTTTGGTAATTAAAATGCTCATATTTATTGGGCGTTAACCATGTCGGCCAAAACTTGCGCCGTATCCGCCATGGATGTTTCTTTACCAAACCATCTGAGATTCAAATGATTGCGCTCCGCACATTCCATAATTAATTGTTTGGCCTCGGCACTTTCTGGGCCATCGCGGCGCACCACAATTGGATATTGCGGTTTGATTTCGTCGAGCGCGTCAACAATGCCCATGAATGTGTCTTTGATGTTGGTGAAGTTCGCAACCACGCCGCACATCCACAAACCGCGCAAACCTGGTTTTGATAACACAATTTTCGCCAACTGGTACACCTTTTCGCGTGGTGGATTACCCGAATATTCCGTGTAATTCGCTGGTTTTAAACCGGCTGCTAGGAGCGCGTCCATGTTCGCAATGCTGGCGCCACCGCCATTTAAAATCAAACCAATATCACCGTCCATTTCAATATACTTACCAGCGGTGCCGCGATAATAATTTTCACCTTCATCAATTTTTTTCACGGCCACTTCGCGCTCAGTTGGTGCACGACCAAGCATACTGCGAGGCTCGAGCGTTTCCCATTCTTTGTGGCGATAAAATGCATCATCGTCCAGCGCAATCTTGGCATCAGCCGCGATCCACTCCCCGCTGACGGTTTTTACGAGTGGATTAATTTCGGCCACACGCGCATCTTCGGCCTTAAATACCGCATATAATTTTTGTGCAAACTCCCAACCTGCCTGTGCTTCGGGCAATTGGTCGCGGCGAATATCCAAATCCACGCGCATGATTTTTTCGGCCGACACATCCTCAATATCCACTCCACCCTGACTAGAATAAATCAACATTGGCTGGCGTCGATTGGTATCATACGTCACCGAAACATAATATTCTTCGGCGATTTGCAATTTTTCTTCGATCAAAACTGCAGCCACTTGTTGCCCGCGAATATTGTTATTAAATAATTCTTCGCACGACTCCACTACCGACGCAACCGAGTTGCAAAACTTAATGCCATTATTTTTACCACGTTTACCCGACAAAACCTGCGCTTTTACCACCACATCAGCCACACCCAGGGCCTCGTACTGTGCGGCTACATCATCCCCACGACGCACCGTCACCCCACGAGGAATTTTCAAACCATGTTTTGCAAATAATTGTTTACCTTCAAATTCGTATAAATTCATACAAATATTTTACCCTCGCTAAACTCTTTTAAAATCAGGCTACATTCTCTAATAAACTCTTCTCTAAAATTGTCGTCCTGGTGTTCCACCTCGATTGCCAGATACGCTTCTAGTGAAGCCAACACCAATTGACGAACCTCCAAACAAATTTCTTGTTGGGCATTGTTATCAAGACCATCCCTAACAACATACGGTGCCAAAGCCGCTTCGGAAAGCCTTGTATTTAACAGTGATTCAAAAGCCGTAAACAACTCCTCAGTGTTTATTTTATTCACACTAGCTTCGGCAAGTATTTCTTCTTGAAAAACTTTTTTGAAGGTTCTGGCTAGACTTTCCGCAATTTTTTCTGGTGTAGCCAGATTATACTCAATATTTCTTGGTTGGTCAGGATTAGACATACGTTCAATCTGCAATTGATTCAAATTCGCCGGTCAAAGGATTTTCAACCGTGACTGTTTGCCCTTGAACCAAAA
>CAYMID010000017.1:7867-11468 GCA_964390625.1 uncultured Gammaproteobacteria bacterium
TCAAATTCGCCGGTCAAAGGATTTTCAACCGTGACTGTTTGCCCTTGAACCAAAAATCGGCGCCACACTGTTTCTTTGTTGTCATCCGTTTCCGAAACAACCACTACCTCATCCTTTGCCAACTCCGCATCTTCGATTCTAAAGCTGACCCGGCGGCCATTTTTGGCCTCTTCCACATCTTTTATAAACTCTTGTACCATTGGCAAAGTGCGCACTGCTTCAATTTTTGTAGTCGCAGTGTCTCTAGGCTCAATTGCTACACAGTCAGCCCCATCTAAAACAGTCGCTTGATATTTATCGCGTTCAAGTACACGGTACGGACATTCTACTCGTATTCCTGACTGATCTAAACTAGGCGGCAGATTTCTTACTGGAATTGCGAGGCTAGCCTTAACAAAATATGGTGATAAAAAATAGCGATTGTGCCGCAGACTAAGAGTACCCTTACTATTTGCCTCAATCACCGCCTCAAAACTCGTACCCGAAATTGGACCATACCAAGTCCAGACAATGGCCAGGAGCATTAATGCGCAATACATCAACGAAGCAATGCCAATAATTCTAACGAATTTCTCTTTACGAATATTGAATTCCATATAAGTGAGTTACAAATTGAATGGAATTTCCACAACCACAATCTCATCACCCACGGCTTTTTTAAATTCCACACGTGTGGCGCACAACGCGAGTTCATGGTGTGGCAAATGACCAGTGGTATCTGGCGCACCGTATTTAACGTCACCAACAATTGGGCAACCCAAGTGTGATAATTGCGCGCGAATTTGGTGCGGACGGCCGGTTTTTAAATTTATTTTGAGTACAGTTTTATCACCACGCTTCTCTAGTATTTCATAATCCAGTTCAGCGCGCAAACCACCCTCGACTTCACGCTCATACACCTTAACCATGTTGGTGCGCTCGTCTTTTTTTAGCCAATTAACTAAGGTATCAGCCGCTTTTTTTGGCTCTCCCCACACCAGTGTGTGATATGTTTTTTTGAACGTATGGTTACGAATTTGTTCGGACAAACGCGATGCACCTTTACTTGTTTTTCCAAAGACAACAATACCAGCCACTGGTCGATCGAGGCGGTGTACAATTCCCAAAAAAACGTTACCAGGCTTATTATGGGCCTGTTTTAAATGCAATTTAACAGCATCGGCTAAAGTCGCGTCACCAGTATCATCGCCCTGCACCAACACACCCGCAGGCTTGTATACCGCAATGATATGATTATCTTCGTATAGAACTTGCACCTGCATATTAAGCCTGCCAACGTGCGAAAATCCCGCACGGTAATAAACGACCAGAATCTTTTTCAGCAATTGCGAGCTCGCCTTTCTCGTATTTTCCGGTTGTGCCAAATAATTCAGTTAAATTATTTTCATACGCAATCGCTGAGTAACCGGACGCATAGCCATTGATCAGGAAAAATAAGGGCTGCTCACTCATAATCGAACGACACATCTGCAACAATGGCACGAGATCTTCTTCAATTTTCCACACCTCTTTGTTGGCTCCATGACCAAAAGCCGGCGGGTCTAAAATAATCCCATCGTATTTATTTCCACGTTTAATTTCGCGCTTCACAAAGGTACGCGCATCATCCAAAATCCAGCGAACCGGTTTTTTATCCAAACCCGACAACGCTGCGTTATCTTTGGCCCACTGAATGGCGACTTTGGAACCATCAACATGCACCACTTCAGCGCCCGCTTGCGCACACGCCAGCGTGGCCCCGCCCGTGTACCCAAACAAATTCAAGACTGACACCGGACGCCCGGATTTATTGATCAAACCGCGCATCCAATCCCAATTGGTCGACTGCTCTGGAAACAAACCAGTGTGTTTAAATGAGGTCGGACGAATCCAGAATTTCAAATCTGCAAATTCCATCGGCCACCGCTGTGGCACACCCGGCTTTAAATCCCAATCTCCCTTTTTGCCATCGCGCGAAAAACTGGCGTGGGCTTTTTTCCACTCTTGCTCATTTAATTTCTGTGTCCACAACGCCTGCGGATCTGGTCGACGAAACACAAACTCACCATATTGTTCGAGCTTTTCATCTGCGCCCGAGTCCAGGAGTGCGTACCCACCGTTTGGTTTGGTGATGGCAATGTTCATAATTAATCCAAATTCATTCTAAATTCCTTACCATATTCGGCAAATCCAAGTCGCACATACCAAGCGTGAATTTCGGGGCGAGTGGAACGCGAATTGGCAATGATTTTATAACAGCCCTGTTTTTTGGCCTCGGCGATTAATGCTTGTGCCAACTGACCACCTGTTCCTTGGCCACGCACATCTTCGTTCACTTGAATGTCCTCGAACAAACCATACGGTGCTTGGTGTAAATCATTATAGATGAGATACAGATACACGTGACCGACTTCTTGCCCATTTATCTGGGCCGACAAACGAATAGCCTGACTCGTTTTAGTGTGTGTGGTTATTTCCATATTATGGCGTTTTTGCTGGCTTTTTATAGGTTTATTGTACTCCTAAACCCCCAAAAGTCAATCAATTGCGCATTGACAAAACCCGCCCAATCCCCTACACTTACCACAGCCTTGAGTAGTGGGGAGAAAAAGACGATCGGTGTCCCCTGGGACCGTCTTGGCCTATGAACCACTGCTAATTACAACCGGCCTCCGGTTGTTTTTTATTTATTTTTCTATGACCCCACATGATTGGCTCTGGGCCGTCTTCGGCCTGTCGATTGTTGGTTTTTTAATCGCGGACCTAGGTTTCCTAAACCGCAAAGCGCACAAAATATCAGCCAAATCCGCCATTTGGCAATCTCTATTTTGGGTTGGGGCTTCGCTCATCTTTGCCGCCCTGATTAATTGGGCCGAGGGCCGCACGCACGCGGTTGAATTCCTAAGTGCGTACGTAACCGAAAAAATGTTGTCAGTCGACAACCTGTTCGTGATCATGCTGATTTTTAGTTACTTTAAACTAGAAGAACAGTACCACCACAAAGTTTTGTTCTGGGGAATTTTGGGGGCCATTGTGTTCCGTGGTATTTTTATTACCGCCGGCAGTTTGATTGTTAGCCAGTTTAGTTGGGTGTTGTATATTTTTGGTGCAATTCTATTGTACACTGGTATCAAATTACTCCGCGACAAAAAAGAAGAACACATTGATTTTAAAAACAACGCCATCGTAAAGTTTGCTCATAAATATTTGTCTTTTACCTCAAATCACCACAACGGTAAATTTTGGGTCAAAGAAAATGGTAAACGCTACTTTACCACCCTATTCTTGGTCATGCTGCTTATCGAAGGTACTGATATTATCTTTGCCGTTGATTCAATTCCAGCAGCCTTCGCAATTACGCAAAATCCGTTCATTATCTTTACCGCCAATATTTACGCCGTGATGGGGCTCCGCGCCTTGTTCTTCTTGCTCGAAAACGTGCTCCACAAATTCCACCACTTGCAAAAAGGTCTCGCCTTTATCCTCTTATTTATCGGGGCCAAAATGCTCGCTGGTATTTTCGGAATTCACGTGGCCCCACTCATTTCGTTTGGGGTAATTATGACAGCGTTGGCTGCCTCGCTGATTTTGTCAGTGATTTTTCCCAAAAAGATTTAGGCTT